>CAYZJL010000186.1:0-4170 GCA_964478615.1 uncultured Zetaproteobacteria bacterium | reverse complement strand
CTCTCTCTCCGCCAGTTTTTTAAACAGATGGCAAGCCATCTGTTTAGAAAACTCGAGGATAATGAGTATTTAGGAACCCTCGCAGGGTTCGACAACTTTACAGGAGTGTAAAGTTGGACAGTCGAGAGACTGCCTTTAGGGTAAGGGACAGGAGTCCCGAATCACAAATTCACAGGATTGTGAATTTGATCATCGCACAGCGATGACCCGAAGGGCGGAAGGCATGGATGCCTGACGTAATCCCTCTCGGTTCAATGATCTCTCATCTTCGAGTTACAATGGTCTTGAGAATATATCTCAAACCATGATACCAGTTTCCACCCAAGTGGAACCCAAGTATCACCCAGGTCGGGCCCCGCACGGTGGACCCCTGTGAACCCCGTCAGATCCGGAAGGAAGCAGCGGCAGCAGGACGAAGCGCGTTGCGGATCTGTCCGGCCTGGGTGGTGCATTACTCTAAAACATTTAATTCACCGCTTATTAGTTCCAAACAAACGCGTTCCAATAAACATCCAGGCTCCATGAACAACCATCTCACACGCTTCAACAGCCAATTATTTTCGTACCCAGCCACCTGATGATGACTGGATATATTGCCCATGCGGCGTTTTACTGATTGTTTTTTTAGCAGCCATCTGCTCAACCGCCTGTAGAGAAGTCCCATTTTTGCTGGCAATATTCTGATACACAGCCCTGCGCTTCTGATTGATCTGTTGAACCAGAGTGCGAACATCACCAGGGGCAGATGAAATGATACCCAAATAACCATTAAGTTGCTCTCCAATTTGCCCTGAAGCTTTGGCTGATCGAATATCAGCTGACCATGCACTGCTTGCACCTACTGCTATCATGGTAACACTTACAGCCAGAACGGCCATAAAACGAAAAAGAATCTGTTTGCCTTGCATATTATTCCCCCTTCCCTAGAACAGGCCGCCGTCTTCCGACAGCACATTTTCCAGCTCTTTATCAACCTTCACACTAATTTCATGCTCAATTTTAATATTCATATTAATCGTAATGGGTTTGTCTGATGGTGCTATCGTGACTGTTGGGCTACATGCGATCAGCAGGCAGGGCAGCATTGCCGACATTAGGGTCATACGGATGTTTCTATGCATATCATTCACCTCGGCCACCAGTAAGCACTTCTACTGTGAAGAGTAGGACCTATTTATTCTTATGTCTACTCGAATAATTACTGCTTCTGGAGGCTTTTTTGCACCTTTTTCTCCACAGCACCACTGATGCCACTGGCCATACTCAGCCCCTGCATCAGCTTGAGCACATTCTCCTCAATATTGAAATTGAACTCTACCGCCCGCCCCTGTTCATATTCAGGATTATTGCCTTGAAGTTTAATCTGCAGTTTTAATTCACCACCTGGAGAGTAGTCGGCTCCAACTTTTAGCACGTTGTAATAAAAGTTATTCATGATATCCATGACCATCTTTGTTGCGTGATCAGTCGCCGCAAGATTTCGTACCGACTCAGTTCCAAGATAACGAATCAATCCACCAGCACTGCCTGATTTCAATTCACCTGCATTCATGTGCAGACCATCGCTGGTCAAATTGAAAGGCAAAACACCATCAAGCAACCCCTTAATATGTAAACCCTCCTGTTGTCTTATCTCAGCAATTTTCCCCGCATCTATATGTGCGAGCTTCACAACAAACGGATTATTGGCTCGTGCGAAATCAATAGAGATACGCTCACTTGAAATATTCCCACCCAAAGCTTCAGCCATTAACTGATTGATCTGCAAATCAGCCTTCCCACCCATTGGATAACTGAACGCTGCCCGCATGCTAATATTGTTGACTGGCACGCCGGCATGAAGCCTATCCAGACTCACTAAAGCAGGAGCCATCAACAGATAGTTCTCATCAGCTGTAAAGTGCAGATCCCCACTAAGGCCTGAAAATTGATTCGTTTTATAAAACCCATTCAAGTTCGATAATTTCAGATCAACCACCGCATCCAGCTTAGTTCTCTCTCTTTTTTTCTTCCAGTTCAGCGTCCCATTAAGATTCAATGTTCCACTCTCAAGTGCATAGTCACCATGGTCATCAACGATCCGGGAGAGATCAAACGCTCCTTCACCAAAAACCAGTGGCTCAAAAGTAAATCTCAGCGAACCTTTCTGCCGGGCAGATTGATGTTTTAACATCCAGTTAAGCTGAATACCATGCTTCTTAGCATTTATGCTTCCCGTAACTGAGACCTGCTTGCCTGAAAGATCAAATGTTCCGCTAATATTACTTTCAGCCAATTGCAGATCTGGCGATGTAAACTTGATACCGCTTGCGATAAAACTACCGGATGGTGAGAACAGACTACCCGGGTTCATCGCTAAGCTTATACCCCGACTAGCCAAACTTAGCCCTTCTCTGCGAAGCTTTGGTAAAACCACGTTCAGCGCAGCCTCTTGCACGATGCTCATCTCACCGTTCGCATCTTTTGCGATCTCTAGAGATTTGATAAAACTGATTTGGGCATAAGCAATGCGCATACCGTTGATGTGAATGTTTTTTATCCACAACTTACTTTTTTCAGCAATGGTCACATTCCAGCCTGAGCTGGCAAAACCGAATGTCCCTGACAAAGCCGACAGATCCATCTGCTTATCTTCAAATGTTAACTGTGACTTTTCAGCAAGACTCCAAACGCCCATACCCTGCTTATATGTCACATTCAGACCCACACGCCCACTGCTCTGCCCTAGATCTTCTCTTTTTAATGCCGCATCAAATTCGAGTTCAGCTTTTATATCTAACTGCTGAAGCAGGGCTTTACCTGTTTGCGTTGATTGCGCAGGCAAGGAGAGCTGCCATGAAGCGTGCAGCATCCCCTGCAATTGCTGCTCCGGCATATTCAACCACGATTCAAGCAGAGCATAGGCTGGGGCAAGTTCAACCTCTGAACGGCCATCAATTGAAATGCGATCATTTTGTTTCTGCATAGTGGAGTCGATTTTAAAGATTAGGGCTTCGCCCCGATAAAGCGATGCCTGAACCTGATTATGTTTGTCCATATAAACGTGTGCCTGCAAGCCCTGCTCACCAGAGACCTCATGCAGATCCAGAGATAGACCCTGATCAGAAGCGTAGTTCGCATGCCCCTTCAACACCTGCAACACCTCACCGTCCCTGTTCTGGCGCAACAGCTGGATATTACTGACCTCAAAACGTGCAACAGGCAGGGCCTCTAACAGCAGTGATGGCATCATCAATGCAGGCATCACCATAGGTTCGGCCTTACTCTCTATTGATGGGCGCAGCTCAATCGCCATACTATCCAGAGTCACATGTTCAAGCCGTTTTGCCAACAGGCCTTCAACCGTGTAGTTCGCCACCACATCTTTAAGGTCAATCGTCAGGGTCTCTTTTTGATCTTTACAATAGAGCCTGTTGATATGGCTTTCATTCCAGCCAATAGCTTCAATATCAATAACAACATCACTGCATTGTTGCTCTGCTAAAATCAATTCGCCGACCTTCGCAACCCATAACGGCGCTGTAAACCAGGCAACGGGCAGAAGCAGTATTAATAAAATGAATAACAAAAGCGTGAAACGTCGAAAGTTCATACTGATATTTTAGAATATTGTAACGAAATAGCCAGATTTAGCCTGCCCCTGATTATCGTCGCCTTCATAATGATCTATGCTCACTGTTTTGCTATCAGTTGCCAGACAGGCCTGTTTTCAAAACGATGTACAGACCAGCGTGATCTGTTACCGCTCACCATTTCCCCTGCACCGGTAAATAGCCAGCCCCCGACTTCCATCAACTGGGCGATAGCGTCAATCACCTGCTTACGCAGCTCAACATCAAAATAGATCAGCACATTACGACAAAAGACGATATCAAACGGCCCATCCTTCCTGAGCGATGAGACCAACATGGGTGATATCAGGTTGCCCTGTTGAAAGCGCACCATCGATTTTAGATTGCTTTTCACCTGCCATTGATGTGGCTTATTCTGTTCAAAATGGGTCATCAGCGTTTGAATGGGCAGGCCGCGCTGCACCTCCATCTGCTTGTATATACCCTGCTGCGCATATGCTATGGCCGCTGCTGAAATATCTGTTCCGGTAATCTTCACTCTGCGCTCTGCTGCGGGGATACTCTTTTTGGCGGTCATGGCAATCGAATATGCCTCCTG
>CAYZJL010000185.1:0-4184 GCA_964478615.1 uncultured Zetaproteobacteria bacterium | reverse complement strand
CAGGTGTCGGCTATTCTGCGTGCCCATGGTTTGCGCTGCGGTACGATTTACAGTGAAGGTGTGTTGGAAATTTTGCCTGACGGTTTTGGTTTCCTGCGCTCTGCTGATGATAACTACCTCTCCGGCCCTGATGATGTGTATGTATCATCGCATCAGATTCGCCGTTATTTTTTGCGTAAGGGTGATACTGTATCGGGTGAAATCCGTCCTCCGCGCCGTGGTGAAAAGTATTTTGCCCTCAAGAGTGTTGAGACCAGTAATGGTGAATCACCGGAAGTGGCTCGTACCAAGGTGTTGTTTGATAATCTCACACCTCTATATCCGGATGAACGGCTGCATATGGAGATCGAGAATCCGACCAGGAAAGATATTACCGGTCGTATTATTGATATCGTTTCTCCAATTGGTAAAGGTCAGCGTGCACTGCTGGTTGCACCACCACGTACCGGTAAAACAGTCATGATGCAGTCGATTGCCCATTCGATTGAAGCCAATCACCCTGATGCTGTGTTGATGGTGTTATTGATTGATGAACGTCCGGAAGAAGTGACCGATATGAAACGTTCGGTGAGGGGTGAGGTGATTTCATCCACCTTTGATGAACCGGCCCAGCGTCATGTGCAAGTCTCTGAAATGGTGATTGAGAAAGCCAAACGACTTGTTGAGCATGGTAAAGATGTGATTATCCTGCTGGATTCAATTACCCGTTTGGCACGTGCTTATAACACAGTTGTACCATCTTCCGGCAAGATTTTAACCGGTGGTGTGGATGCCAATGCACTGCATCGTCCAAAACGATTCTTTGGTGCGGCGCGTAATATCGAAGATGGTGGATCATTAACCATTATTGCCACCGCTCTTGTTGAGACCGGTTCGAAGATGGATGAAGTGATTTTCGAAGAGTTCAAGGGCACCGGTAATATGGAGATTAAACTGGACCGTAAACTTACGGATAAACGTGTGTTTCCATCGATTGATATTGCGCCATCGGGTACGCGTAAAGAAGAGTTGCTCACGCCACGTGATGATCTGCAGAAGGTGTGGATTTTGAGAAAGATTTTATCTCCGATGCATGCTGTTGATGCGATGGAGTTTCTGATTGATAAATTGAGTCCAACCAAGAATAACGCTGAATTCTTCGATCGCATGAATCAGTAGAGAAGAATTGTGAATTGTGAAAGGGAACTCCTTTCTAAATTCTACATTCTAAATTCTCCAACGCTTCAGGGAGATCGTGAAACTTCGGAATGTGATAGTCCCAGTGGTCATTGGTTTCATGTGTGATCCAGACGGTTTTGCAGCCCAGCTCTTTGGCCACCTGTAAATTGTCCGCCATATCATCTACCACCAGCGTTCGCGCAGGTTTTGCGTTCTCTGTTTTGATTAACATGGCCAGCGTTTCTTTGCTCGGCTTGGGTATGTAGTTATTAAAGCGAATATCGTAGATTGCTGAAAAGTGGTGAGCTATTCCAAGTACATCAAGAATACGCTCTGCATGTTCAAGGATACCGTTGGTGTGGATCACTTTGCGACCAGGTAGCCTCGCCAAGGCATGATCGAGTTGGTAATCAGGTTTGAGTATCTCATGGGCATCAATATCGTGGACATCGTGCAAAAATGCTTCGGCCTCCATACCGTGGTGCAACATCATACCTCTGAGGGTCGTGCCGTATTCTTTCCAGTACTTCACCCGCAATCGATCGGCCTCTTCGGGCTCCACATCCAGTTCTCTGGCAACAAAGGCGGTCATACGTTTGTCCATGCGGGCAAACACACCGGAGTCAGCGGCATATAGGGTATTATCCAGATCAATCACAGCTAAATCAAAAGGCATGGGCGGATACTACTAACAAGGGGATGAATAAATCCATGGGATAAAAAAAGATGGCCACCCTTTTGGGTGGCCGATCCTTCTGAGCTACGATTTTTTTTTTAATGCTTAATCATGATGTTTATCTTTGTTGTGATGTTTCTTTTTCTTATCTTTTTTCTTGTCATCATTATCATCGTCTTCTTCAGAATTCTGATGCACTGAATCAGATTCGTTGTCGTCATCATCTGAATCGGAGTGTTTGCCTTTTTTATGCTTGTTCTGCGTCGAAGCAATCACCACGGTTTGCACAAACGTACTCGCGTTTCCAGCAGCATCAGTCGCTGTCCAGGTGATCAGATGAGTGCCGGGTTGAGTCGGAGTGGGTTGATCAGGTGTTGCGATTACTATGCCATCAACATTATCTGAAGCTGTCACTGCACCTGCGGTATTGATGATGATCACGGGCGCTGTCACGTCGGGCACAATCACATTCTGGATCAACGTTGTGATATTCCCAGCTGCATCTACAGCCGTCCAGGTGATCAGATATGTTCCTGGAAGGGTGGGGGCCGGTTGATCCGCGATTGCCACTAACAGACCATCGACATTGTCACTGGTCGTAACAACACCGAGAGCATTGATTATGATGACTGGAGGCATCATATCGGTCACGGTGATTGTCTGTATGGTAGTAGCACTGTTTCCATTGCTATCAGTGGCACTCCAGGTCACTGTGGTGATACCAACAGGGAATGTTGCAGGCGCATTGCTGCTGATGATTACCGGGAAAATATCTATGGCACTGGCAGAGCCAGTAATTACTGCTGTTTGAATACCCGTAGCATTTGCATTGATGGAAGCAGGTGCCGTGATCACAGGCACTGAACTATCATGCACGGTCACAATCATTTGATCACTGGCCGTATTATTGGCGCAATCGGTTGCAGTCACTGTCACAATGGTGGACCCCATAGGGTAAGTTCCAACTGGAGAGATATTTGTGGTGATGCCGCAAACATCTGAAAAGGTGACTTGAGT
This sequence comes from uncultured Zetaproteobacteria bacterium, assembly GCA_964478615.1. Taxonomy (GTDB): domain Bacteria; phylum Pseudomonadota; class Zetaproteobacteria; order Mariprofundales; family Mariprofundaceae; genus Mariprofundus. The sequence continues at coordinate 1,333 of CAYZJL010000185.1, read as the reverse complement.
GGCGACATTATAACTGGCACCTGCTGGGCTGGTCGCTTCAAGCGTGATGTTTGCTCCTGCACTGAGGGTAGGGGCTGTCGTATCCTGCACTGTAATCAGTACAATATCGGTAGCGCTTTTACCCATGCCATCATCTACAGTTAAGGTGATGGTATACACACCATTACCTAGGTTAAGGGTTGGATTAACTCCTGTGGCCGTACCAAAAGAACCGGCCCACGCATAAGTCAGTACATCGCCCGTGTTGGGGTCGGAAGAAGCTGAGCCATTGAGTGTAACAGCTGTTGTTGCTCCGGTCGATTCAAGGACCTGATCTATGCCAGCATTGGCGACTGGTGGCTGATTATCAATTGTTGTCATTTTGGCAATGAAACCATCACGAATACCGCCAAACGTTGCTTGTATAGGGTTTAGCAGTGGGATATCGGTGGAGTCTGTGCCACCAGTTATATACACATTCCCCATATTATCGACTGCTATATCAGTGACTGTATCTTGTGCTGAGCCGCCAAAAAATGTCGCATATTCCAATGTTGAGCCTGATGAGCTTAAGCGCGCGACATAAGCATCCAACATCCCAGCTACGATTTTTTGCGTGGCATCTGCTGTAGTTGGGATGTTCCTTGATAGACCAGCAACATAAGCGCGATCGGAAGCATCAATGGCAATGGTTCTACCACCCCCTAGACCTAGATAAGTCGAGTAGATCAGTCCACTTCCGCTTGGGTTTAACTTTGTTACAAATGTATAACTTGCAGGGACAGTAAAGCTTGTCTGGTAAGCGTTTGGTGTTACTGGAAAATCATTTGAAGCAGTATCACCCGCTAAATATGCGTTTCCCGCGCTATCCAAAGCAATATCAAAAGCTCGATCAAAATCAGATCCACCTAAAAAGGTGGAGTAGATGAGAGCCGTGCCATTAGCATTGAGCTTAGTGACAATGGCATCAAATTTCCCGCCGCCGTAGGTTCTCTGATAAGCGCCTATTGTTGTTGGATACAGAGGCGAATCGCTAACGCCTGCTATAACAGCATTACCAACGGCATCTATAGCAATACTTCCACTATCATCAAATCCACTGGAGCCGATATAGGTCGAATATATTAGCTGAGTAGCACTTGGGTTTATTTTTGCAACAATTATATCATATACACCACCGGCATTAATTGTTTGGAAAGCTCCGTTTGAGACAGGGAAGTCGATGGATTGAGTGCGGCCGACGATATAAGCATTTCCTGCAGTATCAATGACAACATCAGATGCAACATCCGCTCCACTTCCACCAAAATAGGTTGAGTAGATTAGTGCCGATCCGGTAGCATTAAGCTTGGTA
>CAYZJL010000184.1:0-4212 GCA_964478615.1 uncultured Zetaproteobacteria bacterium | reverse complement strand
ACTTCTTCAACCCCACCATGAAGACCTTCATAAAAAAGTAAATCGCTACCTTCACCGATTTCACGCCAATCCGTAAACTTACCTGCGTCCACACCATAAAACTTTGCTTCTTCATCATCATGCACATAAGTACGCGCCATGCCGCGCCCAGTGCGCCGATAGGAATCAAACAGTTCAGCAATCTTATCAAATAAATTTGATTCGTCAGAAAAGTGGCTTAAACGCTTCCCTTGAGCCTCAAACTCCTTGGCTTTCGCACGAAACTCCATGCGATCAAAACGATGGAAACAATCCCCTTCAACAATAGCAGGAGTCACCTGTTCGCGTCTAAAAATATGCTCTAAAGCGAGCTTGGCTGTACTTGTGCCTGCGCCGGAAGAACCGGTAACAGAAATAACTGGATATTTAGCTGACATATTCTCTCCAAATAACTATTTTAAAACAGGAAGTTAGAATAGATACCCCTCAACTTCTCCCTATCCCCTCATGATGTTCACCCAAAAGGATGGCCATTATGCCTTAAAATAGGGATACACTTCAAGACTTAAACAATAAAACATACTTACACTCATCATCAATTACTTAATCATTATGATTATTTACCAACACAAAACTCCGCAAACACACGATCTAAAATATATTCCACATCGCCAATACCGAGAATTCCACCCAGCAAACTCCATGCCCGCCGCCACTCCATCGCAGACAAGTCCATATGCCCTTCATGCCCCACAAACACTAATCCAGCCTGCAAGTGCTCAATAGCCTGTTGTAGAATCTGTCGATGGCGCTCACGCGTTACCAACAAACCATCATCAGCCAAATGGGTATCACCCAATTGTAACGCCAGTGCATCAATCAACACATCGAGACTATCATCTTGTTTGACGCTAATCGGTATAAAATCATCTGGAATCGTATCATGTGGTAAATCTATTTTATTCATCAGACATAAATCCACACATGGTGATATTTTCCACGTTTCAGGCCTCGATGCATCAGCAACCAGAATAGTTACATCAGCCTGTTTTGCAGCCTCCTGTGCACGGCGCACCCCTTCCTGCTCAATGCAATCATCACTAAGCCTTAAACCAGCCGTGTCTGCCAAACGAACGGGGATACCATGCACTTCGAAATCAACTTCCAGCACATCGCGTGTTGTTCCCGGTATATCACTCACAATGGCTCGATCACGTCCGCAGAGTGCATTCAACAGGCTGGATTTTCCTACATTAGGAGCCCCCAAAATGGCTACCACTGCCCCTTCAAACAAACGTTCACCCAAAGCAGCCGTTGCGAGCAACAATTCAATAGGAACAATCACATCCTGCTGTATTTGTTTGGACATGTTCTCAAAGAACAGATTAGGAATTTCATCTTCAGGAAAATCGAGACTAGCTTCAAGATGCGCCACAAGACCTGTAAGACGGTGCATCAACAGTTCGATATGTTGGCCAAAAGCCCCATCCAACTGTCGTTGAGCCTGTTTTCCAGCTCTCACTGTCGCTGCATCAATACAGGCAGCAACTGCTTCAGCCTGTGATAAGTCAATTTTTCCATTCTCTACCGCACGGCGTGTAAATTCACCCGGTTCAGCAGGCTTACAACCAGCAGCATACAAACACTCAAGCAAGGCTCGTAATAAAACAGGACTACCATGGCCTTGCAATTCAACTACATCCTCGCCGGTATACGAGTGAGGGGCTGGGAAATACAATACTAGGCCATGATCGAGTACGTCACCCTGTTCATCCATCCAATGGATAAACGTGGCTACTCTTGCTTGAATGGAAGTCTTGCAGGTACTAACTTGTTGAACAACTTGCAACGCATCAGGGCCTGAAATGCGTACTATTCCAACGCCACCACGCCCAGCAGGCGTGGCAATCGCAACGATAGTGCTTTGCTGATCGTTCAAATCACATCCAAACAGTTCTAATCAAAATCAAATAACTAGAAAATAACTAGTCGACGTTCATTTTCTTCATCACTAAACGCTGTTGAATGATAGCTAGGACATTATTCACCACCCAATACAGAACCAAGCCTGCAGGGAAGAATAAGAACATGATGGTAAACATGAATGGTAAAAACTGCATCACCTTCGCCTGAATTGGATCGGGCGGCTGAGGGTTTAAGCGCTGTTGAATAAACATGGAGATACCCATCAAGACAGGCAACACAAAATAAGGATCCTGAACCGACATATCACTAATCCAGCCAATAAATGGTGCCTGGCGCATTTCAATCGACATTAACAATACTTTATACAACGCAAAGAACACAGGGATTTGAATAATAATAGGTAAGCAACCACCCAGTGGGTTCACCTTATGCTTTTTGTACAATTCCATCGTTTCTTTGCTCATGCGTTGACGATCATCACCATGCAAATCTTTTATACGCGCCATTTCTGGGGATAATTTACGCATCGCAGCCATCGACTCATACGATTTCTGAGTAGGCCAGAAGAAGATGATTTTAATACACACAACCAAAATAATAATACAAAAACCAAAGTTCGTTATGTATTGATAGATCCATAATAAAAACGAATGCATCGGTTTTGAAATTGGAGCAAACCAACCAAAATCAACAGAGCGTTCCAGCTCGGAACCTGCCGCCTCTAAAACAGGAATTGCTTTTGGACCAACATACAATCGAGATGTAAAAATCGCATCAGAGCCTTCAATCACACCATTATCAATCAAACCAGCCTGATAGGAACGACCATCGCCTTTAAAGTAATAGGGATAATTCTGATCGGGATTGGAGATCATAGCAGCAATAAAATAACGACTCATGATCGCAGTCCAGCCACCCATCGATGCCATGCGCTCAGAGCCCTTCTCATCGAGATCATCATAATCCGGCTCAATCAGCTTGCCATTGAATAATGCAGTTGGGCCCATGTGTTCATAAAAAGTATTTAAACTTTTATCTGGAAAACGCTCAACCACCTGACGGTATACTTTCATACCTGCGCCACCAATAATTTTATCTTCTATTTCAATAACATAAGAACCCGCAATGAGATTTACTTGTCGTTGCCACAGATGACCATCATCCAATACCGCTTGTAAACGTACAGAATTCGCATTTTGTTGCAGAACTGTAAACGGTTGTGCTAATTTCCTATTCAATACGCCGGCATTCACATACACAGCATGGCCTTCACCCATTTTCAAGGCTGCAACATTTTTAGAACCCGGTTCCAGCGATTCAAGATAATCACTTAATAAGGCACGTGTTAACCACCCCTTGTCATTGATGGTTAAATGTATTTTATCATTGCTTATTTCAAACGTTTTTCCGACAGGAGTATCGACAACCTCTGTTGCAAGTTTAGCATTCGATGTCGCAACAGCATCACTATTGCCAGGCACAAGTGAAAAATCATCATTGGCTTTAGCAACCGGAGCTTTCTCTATATGACTATCAATGGATAATGCTTGTTCGGTCGCTGGCTTTTGCTTTTCATCAGGAAAGATTACACTCCAACCTAATAGCACTATCAATGATAATACCATCGCCAGAATCATATTCCGTTGTTCCATGCTCTATCTCCCTAAAACTATTCTTAACCTGAACCCACTCGTTTGCTATGGAACAGGATCGTAACCACCTTTTGAAAAAGGGTGGCAACGCAATAATCGCTTCACACCAAGCCAAACCCCACGTCCAACACCATAGCGTTGAACCGCATCCAGCATATAATGAGAACATGTCGGTGTATGGGCACAATGAGGGGGTAAAACAGGTGAAATAAACAACTGATAAAAACGAATCGGTAACACAATAACTTTCCGAATGAATTTTTTCACAATACCCATCATATTCATTTGTGATGCACCCTACCTAGAGCCATCTGAAAATCATGTGTCACGCATAATGTTTTTTCAGCTCGCTGTATTGGAACAACCAGAACATCAACACTCATGCGATGATAATCACCCGTACGAAAGATATCACGAACCTGTCGTTTAAAACGATTTCTCTGAACAGCATTGCCATACTTGCGTGAAACTGCCAATCCTAAACGTGAATATCCCAATGTGTTTTTTTTTACCACAACACGAACAGCGCCATAGCTAATTCTTTTTCCTCTACGCATATTGGAAAAATCTGCTTTAGAACGCAATCGAAAAAATTTGGGAAATCGTTGATTCAGTTTTGAATCAACGAAATCAGGTTGATAAACGCTTACGACCT
>CAYZJL010000183.1:0-4245 GCA_964478615.1 uncultured Zetaproteobacteria bacterium | reverse complement strand
GCACACGATCACCCTGACGAAAGGCTTCACGCGGCAACAGATCTTCACGGTACATTACCGCTTCACCACGGCCCAGATCAACATAGACATTGCCGCGCTCAACACGTTTGACGATACCGGTGATCAATTCACCCACGCGCGGTTCATATTCAGCAATCACACGATCACGTTCAGCTTCACGGATCTTTTGGTTAATCACCTGTTTGGCAGTTTGAGCCTCAATACGGCCCAATGTAATGGGTGGCAGAGCGGTACGGAATTCCGCCCCCAGTTCCGCATCGCCATCCAGCTCTTTACCCTGCTCAAGCGTCAGGTCATTCTCTTCTTCTTCGACCTCTTCAACCACAGTGCGCACATGGAACAAACGAATTTCACCCGTTGTACGGTCGATTTCAGCTTCAACATTTTTACCAGCATAGGTTCTGCGTGCTGCTGTTTTCAACGCTTGTTCCATCGCTTCCAGCACCAGCTCACGCTCCACTGACTTCTCACGCGCAACCGCGTCCGCAACCTGTAACATTTCTACATTCATGACTGCATTCTCTCACCCTTCATTACTATTATACTATCAACCATTACGAATGGCGGGACACTTCTGACCAATTGATAGACCGTACTACTTTTTGCACTTCAGCCATGGAAATCACCTCTTCGTGATTATCCTTGGCCTTTTTAGCTTCAACCAACAGCGTGAAACATAATTCCGCATTACCACTACCTGCATCAGATGATGCAACAGGCCCAAGATTGCGACCTTCCAGGCTAGCGCCTTCAATAAGTGACACCTTGACCCATTCGCCCTGATAACGTCTGAAGTCAGCCTCACTCTGCAATGGCCAATCCAAACCCGGCGATGTCACCTCCAGCTGGTAAGCACCCTTAATCAGATCCTCTGCATCCAACTGCAAAGCCAATCCCCGACTAACACGCGTCAAGCTATCCGCACTCACACCACCAGCTTTATCAATCACTACTTTGAGCGTCTGTCTGCGCCCTCCGCCACCAACACTGACCTTGAGAATATCCAAACCCAACTCGTCAGTAATCGGTTGTAATAATGACTCAATTTCTGATTCCAATGCCTTAACCACCTTCAAAAAACAAAAAAAGCGAGCCGCAGCTCACTTTTAACGTGGCGAAGCATAGGCCCTGGCTATAAAAAAGCAATAAGCAGACTCACCATCTCAAGGCAATCACATTAAAATGCTTAAAAGCTTTTACCACAGCCCTCCAGAGGAGTTTCTTTTATGCAATACCCCAGGGCCCTATTCATCCAGCCATTTGATCGAGCAGCCAATGGTTGGGTGCTGCGGCTGCGGGGCAGCATCTCCTGCCACCATCATTTCAGCTGCAGGGATTAGCTCCTCACACGTCACCTTCGTTTCATCCTTCCAACAATCATCAATGCGACCGTGATAATAGAGTTTCCCCTCACCATCAAACAGGTAAAGATCAGGCGTACACTGCGCATCAAACGCGCGTGCCACATTCTGATCCTCATCGGCCAGATAGGGGAAATCGATACCCCACGCTGTTATTTTATCACGCATGGCAGCCACACCATCAGCCGGATAATCGGGATGAATATTCGGATTTATGGCGGTGGTATGAATCCCCATCTTTTTCAAAGCAGCCGCATGGCGAACCAGTCTCGGCCACACTGCAATCGCATATGGGCAATGGTTACAGGTAAAGGCGACCAGCAACCCCTTTTCTCCCACGCAATCTTTCAATGCCACGCTCTCTCCCTCGACATCGTTCAACAACATATCCGGCAAAGCCCAGCCGGAGTCCACATGTACCGAAGCCACTAAAGCCATTCTGTACCTCCTAAATCGATTATTTTTTGTAATATACTTGCATTACATCCACGGCAGCGGACTTCTCGCATGCGCCACGGCCACAATATAAGCAAACACAACGAGGGCTGCTATAAAACTACAACGCTTCAAGCGCATATTGCCACCTTTCAGCGCCAGAACACCCAGTGCAACATACAGCAGCAGGCCAACAATCTTAGCTGCCAACCACTCATACTCAAGCGGTGAAAAGCCCAACAGAAAAGCCATGATCAGACCACTGACCAGAAACAGCGTATCCACACTATCCGGCAACGTACGGCATAAAAAGCGCTGTTTTAGCGGCTGTCTTATCCACATCGCCAAACCCCGCCAAACAAACAGTGTGATCGAAATCAGCACACAACTGACATGCACCGGCAACAGAACAGAAATCACAGCACTCCAGCCTGTCGGGCAATAACGGCGGTTTTGGCAGACATCTCCAACGAACAGGTCCATTTATAAGCCAGATTCAATGTCTCACCCCAGGCATACACACCATGACCGCGCACAATGCAGATCGGATGTTCAGCCAGCACTTTGGCCACCTGCTCAGCCGCCTGTTCAAAATAGAGATCGTATGGAACAGTAATCACCGGCACGACAGCAAAATAGAGTTGTCCTTCAAAATCAGGCGGCACAAAATTTTCACCACTCAAGGTCAAGGCAACGGCATGCGGGCAGTGCGAATGCACAATCGCCTCTGCTTTCGGGTTTTGCCGATACAGCGCCAGATGCAAGTTTGCATCACCGGATGCACCTTCAGGCGGATCATCTTCAAGCCTGCAAGCGATAAAGCCCTTTGGCTCCAACGTATCGGCACACGCACCGGTCGGCGTGATCCACATCGTAGTGCCATCGCGGCCTGAAATATTGCCGGAGTGCGAATCATTATAACCATATTGGCGTAGCCAACTGTAATATTGATGTAAATCTTGCCGTGTAACCATGTAGATCTCCCGCTCAATATGTCGCTTCCACCTTCATACAGTTGCAGATTCTAAAATCTTTACTATATTCTATCCACATCGGAAATTCAGCCGATATACAACCCCCGGGAGGAACAGATGAAAAAAATAATGATTGCGCTGGCAGCTTCTGCGCTGTTGGTAACACCAGCCATAGCCAGTGAACATGGCCATAGCAGCGGCCATGGTGATGCACATAACGCACATGCAACAGGCCCTGTTGCTGATAAAGTGATTAAAGCACAACGCAAAGCACTGGCAAAAAGCACCAAAGGCAAAGGCTTCGGCCCACAGTCACCGCGTGATATTGATGCCATTGATGGTAAAAACAAGCGCATCTTTAGCGAAGCTCCTGCATCAACTGAAATGAACCTGTGTAATATTCATTTCCATAAAAACGCAGAGCATAAAGCTAAAGCGTTTTCAATCTATGCAGGTAACGGTAATGGGCATGGTTACCAGAGTGGATACCGTTTTGATACGGCCAGTCTGACTGCTGCTGAATTGGCTCCAACCAAACATAAAGTGTGTGATAGCTCGCATAGCACCCTGGTTCCTGGTGACACCATTGAAGTTCACTATGTGTATTCAACAGCTCAGGTAAAACCTGGCCACAGTCTTGGCTCTTGCTTCAACAACGCTGTAGAAGGGCAAAACCCGCAGTTGCGTGTGGAAACGCAGGTTTATGTCGTAGTTAATGATAAGCATGCGGCAAGCTTTAAAAAGCTAACCAAGCATAAAAAAGTACATGGCCTGTATCAGGCTACAGGCATTCCAAGCAACACTGGTACACCTGTTCAGTATGAAGGCTCAACAACTGGCCCTGGCTATAATGAGAAAGGTTCTCCCTACCAGGTTTCATGGAGCGTGCGCCCTCAGGTTGCCAAAGTTAACATCGCAACAGTTGGCAAATGGTGTAAAGGCAATGACTTTGATGAAGATCACGCGCACGGTGTAAGAAACCTTGTAATCAACCCTAAACTACTGTCTCAGATTAACTAAAACCTGCCAACAGGTTAGCTTAAACAAAAAAAGCCGTCCCCCAAAGGAGGCGGCTTTTTTATTCTATTCACACATCAGCCAATCAGGTCTTGATAAGATCACGCGCATGCAGGCTCTGACCACGCACATCTTTTGATGCATCGGAAAGCAGATAGAGATAAGCAGGTGCCACACTCTCCGGAGCAGGCACCTCTTTCGGATGCATACCGCCAAAGGTACGTTTGAACAACTCTGTGCGCACCTTGCCCGGATTCAGGGTGTTGAAACGGTACGGCTTCTCCAGATGTTCGTTTTGCCACATGGCAGCGGCATAAGCCAAAGCCCGTTTTGCCATACCGTATGCATGCCAGTTGGTTTGATCTTCTTCAACCATATCGCAGCTGGTGAAAACAATGGAAGCTGATTCTGCCCGTCTCAATAGTGGTAACATCATC
>CAYZJL010000182.1:0-4259 GCA_964478615.1 uncultured Zetaproteobacteria bacterium | reverse complement strand
AGGAGGCGGCCGCTCTATCCATCTGAGCTACGAGGGCGGAAAAAAGCGTTCGAAGCATAACTGTTTTAAAGCCTGTCTGCACGATGAATTATATGGATATTTCAATCGGATCATTCGTCCATGTGAAGCCGCTACTTTTTAATCAATCGACGTGCATTAAACTGTGAACATTGACATCGCCCAGTGCCTGCTTTCCATTCAAGAAAGAGAGTTCAATGACAAACAAACAGGCATCAATATTTGCACCAAGTTTGCGAATCAATTCCACGGTAGCAGCCGCAGTACCACCGGTTGCAAGCAGATCATCGATGATCACTACTTTATGACCAGCGCTTAATGCATCTCTGTGAATTTCTAGCCTGTCCACACCATATTCCAGCTCGTATTCAACAGCGTGTACTGCAGCTGGTAATTTGCCGGGTTTGCGTACTGTGACAAGTCCCAGTCCCAATTTTTGAGCCAGGGCTGCGCCAAAAATAAAACCACGTGATTCAATACCAACGATGGCATCAACATCAGAACCAATATGAGAGGCGAGTTCATCCACTACAGCGGAAAATGCCTCACCATCTGCGACCAGTGGAGTGATGTCTTTGAAGACTATACCTGGTTTGGGGAAGTCAGGTATATCACGAATAGCATCTTGCCAGCGTGTTTTGCCGGTCTTTGTTGGTGTTGCAGTCATTACAAGATCTCCTCAAGGCTAATGTCATCACGTTTAACCATTAAGCGTAGTTTTTTCAAGGCTTTAACCTGAATTTGCCGGATACGTTCGCGTGTTACGTTCATATGCTGACCAATTATTTCCAGTGTTTGCACTTCACCAAAACCACCGATCCCGTAACGCATGCGTACAACCTCACGCTCTTGCTCGGAGAGCCTGTCCATCCATTGTTCCAGCATATCATTGCGACAATCAGTTTCCATGCGGTCACTGGGAGCATCGGCCTGTTCATCGGCAGTGACTTCATAAATGGATATACCATCATCTCCATATTGAATTTCATCAGCGCTTTCCGTTTTTACAGTGGTGCGAATAAGGGTATGTACGCGTTCAACAGGAATGCCTATTTTATCAGCGATTTCCGATTCTGTCGGTTCGCGCCCCAGCAGTGCCCTGAGTGCATTGGCGTGTTTTAATACACTATTGAACTCTTTGGCTATATGTACCGGTACCCGAATGGTACGGGACTGATTCATGATGGCGCGCTCTATCGATTGGCGAATCCACCAGGTTGCATAGGTGGAAAAACGACAGCCATGTACCGCATCAAATTTTTCTACCGCACGCATCAGCCCCAGATTACCCTCTTCAATAAGGTCGGCTAGAGCAAGGCCTCTGTTGAGATAACGGCGGGATATTTTTACCACCAAACGCAAGTTGGTTTGAATCATATGCTGGCGTGCATCATCATCACCACCATGGATGCGTTTGGAGAGGTCGACCTCTTCCTCTGCCGTCAACAGTTTATAACGCGCAATATCACGCATATAAACAGCCATGGAGTCTGTATTGTGAGGAGAGGCCATCAGGCTTTAGACCCTAAAGGATCTGCAAAGCTGTTTGCGGAAATGAGTGGTGAGATCAACATGTAGGCCATAAGTTTCTACTATCTTATCTGCGAGGTAAATAGGCAATTGGATTCACCGGGGTGCTGCCCTGGCGTACTTCAAAATGCAGGTGTGATCCGGAGGCGCGGCCAGTATGTCCAACGCGGCCAATAACATCACCCGCTTTAACTTTTGCACCTTTCTTAACCAAATTACGCTGATTGTGGCCGTAGGCCGTGAACAGGTTTTTGCCGTGTCGAATAATAATCAGTTTACCATATCCACTGAGGCGGGAATCGGAATAGACCACTTCACCCGCTGCAGCAGCATGAATTGGCGTTCCCTCTTTGGCACCAATATCAATACCATCATGCATACGGCTTCCACGGCGGCCAAATTTACTGGTGATAATCGGTTTTATCGGCCAGCGCAGCTTGCCGCTATAACTGCGGGCCTTGCTTTTATGTGATGATTTTACTGTGCGGGTTTTCTTTTTTGTCAATTTCCGAATGTTTTTTTTCGAGGCTGTTTTTTTAGTGTAAGCGAGCCTTCTGATTTTAACATCTGCGGGGTCATCAGCTTTGGGTGCGATACGATCAATGTAGAGGCGCTGTCCTACATAAACATGATAGGGATAGGGGATGCGATTGCGTTTGGCGATGAGCTTGTAGTCAACGTCAAACATATTACCAATACTGTATAGCGTGTCGTTAGGGCGCACATAACGGATGACAGCTTTTTTTCGTATGCTACTTTTTTTAGAGCTGTTGTTTTGTGCCTGTTTGTAGGTCTGTTTATAACCCGGGACAGGGGTGGTCACACAGGCGCCAAGCGCCAGCAACATGATAAGGCAACATAAGCGGGCTATTACAGCCACAGTAAAGCGAATCCACCAATAACAGCAATGGCAACAGCGATCGTTAACCATTCAAAATGTTTTTCTACAAATGCACGCAGACGGTCACCACCCCAGCGTAGAAGCGCTGCTTCCAGATAAAAACGTGCCCCCCTAGAGATCAATGAAGTAATAATAAATGCGGGAAATGACAGGCCAAAAGCACCAGCCGCAATGGTCACGATTTTAAATGGAATCGGAGAAAAACCGGCCAGCAGTACAATGGCGACCCCATATTCTACAAACCATCCCTGCACATGCTCAAATTTATCCATAGCGTGATAAAATTCGATAACAGGTTGTGCAACTGCGGTGAACAGAAACATACCAATCGCATACCCGATCATGGCACCAACTACAGAACCGGCTGTGGCAAGACCTGCAAATTTAAAGGCTGAAAGTGGACGCCCGAGTGCCAGTGCAATCAATAAAATATCCGGAGGAATAGGAAACACGGATGCTTCGATCACTGCGATGGCAAACAGTGCGCGTCCTGCAAACGGGTGCTCAGCCCATGATAGCGTCCAGTGATAAGCACGGCGTAAGCATGATTGCGATTTAGGCTGAATGGTTGTTTCAGTGATGATGAACTCCCTCCAGTAGCGGCACAAACGTACAGGCATCGAAATATTGCTCGGTAAATCCACGCACATGTTTTTGTCTGCGCACTAGGCGATGTTGGCCTGCATCCCCTTCAGGGAACAGGAGAAAACCACCCGGTTTCAATTGCTGCAACCATATATCCGAACCAAATCCACCGGCAGTCACAATAATTGCGTCAAAGGGTGCATATTCTTCCCAGCCGATCAAACCATCAGCGCATTTGAGCATCACATTGGCATGCCGTGCGGTGCGCAAATTCTGGTGGGCCCGTTCATGCAGAGCGTTGATGCGCTCAATGCTATAGACTCTACGGCATAGGCGAGAGAGGACTGCTGTTTGATAACCGCAACCGGTACCGATTTCCAATACACGTTCATGCCCCTTTAGTTCCAGTAGCTGGGTCATGCGTGCAACCATATAGGGCTGAGAGATGGTCTGGCCGCAACCGATAGGCAGGGCGCAATCATGATAAGCACGGGCAGCAAGGGCAGCATCCACAAACATATGACGTGGAACAGATAACATGGTGGCCAGTACACGCTCATTATCAATGCCTCTGGCAATCAGCTGATCATTCACCATGCGTTTGCGTGGCCGATCAAATGCATGAGTTGTTGTCTCTGGTATCAGAGGGTGTTTCACAACGATGTTCCTCCTGCATTTTAAATCGCTCGGAAGTATCACACCGTAGTCACAGCCCTGCAAGCAGCCCAATTATGTGGTGTAAGAGAGGCAGCAACGATCTTTTTACAATTGTAAATAGGCTATGCTCTGCTTAGTGTAGCCATCTTGATTTAACATGAAACAAACAACGCGTCTGCATGGACTTTTTCCAGCCTGTGATCATGTTTCAATATCACAGGCTGGAAAAAGTCCATGCGCGTTAGAGAGGGTATATGCTGAATAAAGTGATGTTGATTGGAAACCTGGGGGCTGATCCTGAAACACGTTTCATGCAAGATGGGACCTGTGTGTGCAACCTGCGCCTGGCTACTACTGAAAAATTTAAAGGCCGTGACGGCAACCCGCAGGAACGTACTGAATGGCACCGTGTGGTGATGTGGGGTCGTTTGGGTGAGATTGCCAATCAATACTTGAGCAAGGGTTCCCGTGTCTATATTGAAGGTAAGATTGAAACGAAAAAATGGCAGGATCGTGATGGTCAGGATCGTTATACGACAGAAATCCGTGCCAATGAAATGAAAATGCT
>CAYZJL010000181.1:0-4262 GCA_964478615.1 uncultured Zetaproteobacteria bacterium | reverse complement strand
GCGCTTAACAGAAAGCCTGCCGCAGTATTGGGTGACATGCGTCCAGGGTGCGGGCTGGTTAATCCATAGCCATGTGAATTGAACAGTACATTATCTATTCCAACACTTAGTCCAAAAAAATCCTGTATCAGAGACAACAATGCAAAAATGGCAATGGCAATGGCAATGGAACGAGAGCCTGACATCAGGCAAGCAATCGCCACAAGCATGAAGCAGAGCGCAGTGTTAAAGGTCATATCTGCAATGGCAGGTATCCATGCGGCCAACGCAGCATGATCCGTCCACCAACCCAATAGAGCCACGCCACTGATGAGCATCACACTGATAATGAGCATGTTTTTTACAGACGTATCATTGAACATTCTAATTTTCACCCCTCTGAGCAACGCTCTCCATAAACAAGCAAAGTCAGTGCCATTAATTGTCGTAAAACTCCGGTGGCATACTTAAAATAGAGCCTGTTATTTAACCTATGGATGAGAGCAAGAGTTCTATTTTATAGCAGAGCACGCTAATGATAGTCAAAAGCGCTCACCACAGAGACACAAAGGCACATAGAAAGGCTAAATTGCGTAGGAGGAGATGATTTCATTTGACTGAAGTTGTACCTCCAGAGGCTATTCTTTGCTCTGATATCTCATTCCAAGAGCTAAAACTAACACCAATCATCCCTTTGCCCCTCCTCTGTGTCTTTGTGCCTCTGTGGTAAAAAAGCTGTTTAAATAAGTGCTGTTTTAATGCGCTTGCCCTGCCGGGGAGAAGGAGATCTATTCATAAACCCCTGTGACTTGGCTACACTGCGCCTCTTTGAGGAGATCTGCTTCAGATCTGCAGCTCCTGTCATCAACGAGGATTATATGAGCTTTTCCGCAGAAATCGCAAAACGCCGCACCTTTGGCATCATCTCGCATCCGGATGCAGGTAAAACAACACTGACTGAAAAGCTGTTGATGTTTGGTGGTGCGATCCAGATGGCCGGTGCTGTAAAAGCGCGCAAAGCAAGCCGCCACGCGACCTCCGACTGGATGAAGATTGAGCAGGAGCGTGGTATCTCTGTCGCTTCCTCGGTAATGAAATTCAATTACAGGGACTTTGAGATCAACCTGCTCGACACTCCCGGCCATCAGGATTTCTCGGAAGATACATACCGCGTACTTACTGCAGTCGACTCCGCCATGATGGTGATTGATTCTGCCAGCGGTGTAGAAGCACAGACTGAAAAGCTGATGGAAGTCTGTCGCATGCGTAACACCCCTATTGTCACCTTCATTAACAAACTCGACCGCGAAGGTCTGGAGCCACTCGATCTACTCGCCGATATCGAAGAGAAACTACAGATTGAATGCACCCCTATGTCATGGCCGATTGGTATGGGCAAAAGTTTCAAAGGTGTATACAACCTGTACAAAAAAGAGCTTAACCTGTTCAAGGCGGGGGCTAAAACAAACGATTTTGATACCGTCAAAATTAGCGACTTGAGTGACCCTAAAGTAGATGAACTGCTCGGCTCACAGGCCGATGAACTCCGTGATGATATTGAGCTATTGGAAGGCGCAGCTGATCCATTCAATATGGAGCAGTTCCGCGTTGGTTCACAAACACCTGTATTTTTCGGCTCTGCAGTCAACAACTTCGGTGTTAAAGAACTGCTCGATGCTTTTGTGGAGCTCTCCCCTGCACCCGGTCCACGCGATGCTGTGGAACGCACTGTCCACCCCGATGAAAAAGGTTTCTCAGCCTTCTGCTTTAAAATTCAGGCCAACATGGATCCGGCCCACCGTGACCGCATCGCCTTTTTCCGCATCTGCTCCGGCAAGTTCAAAAAAGGCATGAGCGTACGCCATCATCGTTTGGGCAAAGATGTAAAAATCCCCAATGCCACCATCTTCATGGCTCAGGATCGGGCCCATGTCGAAGAGGCATATGCCGGTGACATCATTGGCATCCATAATCATGGCACGATCAAAATCGGCGACACATTCACCACGAAAGAAGCGCTGAAATTCACAGGTATCCCCAACTTTGCTCCAGAACTGTTCCGCCGCATTCGCCTGAAAGATCCAATGAAACGTAAACAGCTGCACAAAGGACTGGTTCAGCTCTCCGAAGAGGGTGCTGTGCAGGTTTTTAAAACCCTGCTTGGTGGCGATTATATTCTTGGTGCCGTTGGTGTATTACAGTTTGATGTGACCGTTGCGCGTTTGAACGCCGAATACAAGGTGGATGCTGATTATGTTGCCACCGACTTCCAGATCGCCCGCTGGGTCACTTGTGAGGATGACAAAAAGATGTCGGAATTCCGCCGTCTGTTTGAATCCAATCTCTCAGAAGATGCAGATGGCTTCCTCTCTTATCTGGCACCTAGCGCATGGAAGTTAAATTACACAGAAGAGCAGTGGCCAGACATCACCTTCCACAAGACTCGCGAACACATTTAATACTGATTGGTCCAACAGACTCAAAAGCCAAATCGCAGTTAATATAAGACAGCTTCGAGATCGCTCGCTACACTTCTGCCCATGTATGATACACACGATGAGGACTACGATAAATTTGAACTGGCCGAGCGCCTGAATAAGTCTCAGCAGAAGCGCGAGATTCAGGATCTACTGGCATTGGGTAAAAAATTAGCCCAATGCGATGCCATCGCACTGGGAAAGTTCGACTTACCAGCGGAACTCCAACAAGCGTTATTGGATGTTCAGTCCATGAAATTTGGCGCTGAGAAACGTCAATTCAAACGCATCTGCAAACTGCTTCGTCAAATCAATACCGAAGCGTTGCAAGATACATTCCAGGCACTTGAATCAAAAAAGGCAGAACAGGACAAACAATTCCACAAGGTTGAACGCTGGCGCGACCGTCTCATTGAAGACGGGCACACAGCAGTCACAGATTTCATGGCCAAATACCCACGTGCCGATGCCGGTCAAATCCGCCAACTGGTGCGCAATGCCAACAAAGAAATCAGCCAGGATAAACCACGCAAATCTTCACGCGCCCTATTCCGTCTGTTACGCGATACCATTCTGGAATAAAGCTCCGATTTATCCTGAAAATTAGTAGGGTAGCATTCATGCATATATTTGCTTACAGTTGCTAGCCGAATTTTAACCTGCACGGGTTAACATGAAACAAGCTACATGCACGTTAAGTCGCGTAACTACCAAGGAGTTTTTTATGAGTGTACTGGTTGGCAAACAAGCCCCCGATTTTACCGCCGCTGCTGTAATGGCAGATGGTTCCATCAATGAGAACTATTCCCTCTCTGATAACCAGGGAAAATATGTTGTTCTGTTTTTCTATCCACTGGACTTCACCTTTGTGTGTCCTTCTGAACTGATCGCATTTGACCATCGCATCAAAGAGTTTGAAGCGCGTGGCGTACAGGTAATCGGTTGTTCTGTTGATTCTCAGTTCAGTCATGCCGCATGGCGCAACACTGCCGTCAACGACGGAGGCATTGGCCCAGTTGCATACCCGCTGGTTGCTGACCTGACCAAGACTATTGCTGCTGATTATGATGTTCTAATCGACAACGAATCTGTTGAAGATGAAGATGGTGATGCTGTTCACCTGCTGGGCGGCTCTGTCGCACTGCGCGGTTCATTCCTGATCGACAAAGAGGGGAATGTTCAGCATCAGGTTGTAAACAACCTGCCATTGGGTCGCAATATTGATGAAATGCTACGTATGATCGACGCACTGCAGTTCCATGAAGAACACGGTGAAGTATGTCCTGCTGGCTGGAACAAAGGCGATAAAGCCATGGTTGCTGATGCAGATGGTGTAGCATCTTACCTGACGACTGAAGCCAACAAGCTATAATTCATCAGTTTTTTGATTGAAAAAAGGCGACTCCGATGGGGTCGCCTTTTTTTATTCATTTACGGCATTGCCATCTCAATACGCCGTGCTATCTTTCCGGCCTGCAAAAACTGGGTCGGATTGATCAATGACAAATCCTGCACAGATCTTAACTAATGGAAGGGTGACAGAGCGGCTGAATGTACCGGTCTTGAAAACCGGCGTAGGGAAACCTACCGTGGGTTCAAATCCCACCCCTTCCGCCAGTTAGTTTATACATAAGCATGTACGGAGAGATGGCTGAGCGGCTGAAAGCGCGCCCCTGCTAAGGGTGTATAGGCTTAAACCTATCGAGGGTTCGAATCCCTCTCTCTCCGCCATATAAAAAAAGCGCGCCATCATGCAAGCCATTTACTTGACGAGTTGAAAAAAACACCACCTGACGGATCCACGTC
>CAYZJL010000180.1:0-4266 GCA_964478615.1 uncultured Zetaproteobacteria bacterium | reverse complement strand
GATCTGTTCCCAACCCAAGACTTGTTTGTTGCATCTCGGATGTCACGCAAATCATGCGAATCAATATGCCTACCAAACAGAACCCTATAATTATTACAAATCATAAAGAGGGCCCGCCAGCGGCGAGCCCTCCTTGATCTACACGTTTATGCGATTATGCGTTAGTCATCATGTTCATCCTCATCATCATTGTCGCGGCTTAGCCCTTGTGGCTGTGCTGATGCAGAGCCACTGTTTCCACTGGCATCTGTAGCAGTCACATTAAAGACCATCGCTGGTGCCTCAATTTCAAGCATGCCATCTTCAACTTCAACCTCAGTCTTCTCATCTTCATATTCAAACTCGATGATCTGACCATTGGTCACGGTGACAGGTGTTGCATGGCCACTGATGTTCAACACGGCGCTTACCGTCGGGTTGGCATCTACAATATCCGATACTGTAAATTGGACTGTAAAACGTCCTTCATCGGAATCGTGACCATTCTTGTCGTCGTCATCCTCCTCATCACCATGGCTGTATGGAAGCAGCGTAGCTGTCACAACAGGTGCTGTGGTATCAACAACATTCACATTCTGTGTGGCCGTTGCAACATTGCCGTTGGCATCAGTTGCAGTCCAAGTCACCCCGGTTGTACCCAGTGGATAACTTAGCGGTGCATCAGAAGTAACAGTCACAGGATTGAAGATATCAGTCGCGGTCGCTAGCCCTATCGCTACAGGCGTAAGTACACCCGTTGCTTCAAAGCCAACAATATCAGATGGCAAAGTCAGAGCAGGTGCCGTGGTATCAACGACCGTTACGTTCTGTGTAGCTGTGCTGACGTTACCATTCACATCAGTTGCAGTGTACGTCACAACCGTAGTGCCAAGAGCATAGGTTGCAGGTGCATTATCCGTGATGGTGAATCCGAAGATATCCGTCGCAGTAGCTATACCGATAGCAACTGTGCTTAACACTGCGTTGGCTTCGATGCTCACATCAGCTGGTACAGTCAGAACAGGTGGCATGGTATCTACAACAGTTACCACTATGGTATCATTTGCACTGTTACCAGCGCAGTCGGTAGCTGTAACATTTACTGTGGTTGCACCCAATGGATAGATACCAATCGGGCTAATACTGGTGGAAACACCACAGCAGTTATCCGAAGCTGTTACCTGTGAGGATACATCGTAAGCCGCACCCGCAGCACTGGTTGCTTCCAGTGTAATATCAGCGCCTGCGTTAACTGTCGGAGCCGTATTATCCTGCACGATAATGCTTACCGTAGCTGTATCTGTTTCTCCATCAGGATCCGCCACTGTCAATGTTACAACAGTTGTACCCAGCGGCAGAGACACGATTGGACTCACGCCTGTAGCTAAACCACCAGCCCATGACCATGCATAGGTCAGTGCATCTCCATCCGGATCAGTTGAAGCAGAGCCATCCAATGTAACATCCGCAGAGGATGCTCCCGAACATTCTACAGCTTGCACTGTACCAGCATCAGCTACAGGAGGTTTGTTTGATGGAACACCAGGTGGTGTCGAAAAACCACCAGGTCGAGAAAGACGAACAAGCGACCACCCCCCCCCTCTCGCACCATTATCGTAAGTGATTCGACGCTGCGTTATATAAAATGCACCATCCGGCCCAACCGATGATAAATCGCCATAACCACCTGGATGATAGGCAACGATAACCTCAGTTGCACTACCGGTGAAATTAGGACCGGAGAAATCAAAACGGGAGATAGAGCCATCGGTATTCGCAGTAAATAGAGATCCACCACCGAAAGCCATGCCATCAGGCTTTCCACTGCCTGTATACCCGCGAACTCTCACGCGATTCACTTGCACGCCATTAGAATCAATAATGACAACCTGAGCGCGGCTTAGAGAAGCAAGACCAATCAAACCACCAGATGTCGTAGTCAAATCATCAATGAAGGAGCCTTCATAATACAAACTGCGATTACTGCCATCAGCAGGATTGTAGACCCATACGCTACGCCCCCCCTGAGACTGACGCACGATACGACCATCTGGAAGCGTGCCAATGCCATAATAATTACCTTGGCTAGCAACCCGTACTGCAGTCCATGTGTTCGGATCAATACGATAAAGTCCATTCGGTGAATTCGTATACAGGAAACCATCAGTACCATTGGTAATACCATGTCCCGGTGGAAGCCCCGGTACAATGTGAGTGGTCTTCACACTATATAGCGCGGTACCATTAACGATCCTGTCCTGAGTGAGATTATACTCAACAATGCGATTACTGACCCGCCGCAATAAATTTTTGTTCGCAGTCCATGCCGTACCAACTCCGCCATAAGGTCCATCTACAACTTCCTGTTGAAATTCAGGATCAATCAAACTGAAAGTGCGACCTGGAGATGCCGCTGTCTGAATCGGTGCAACCAAACACTGACCTGTGCCGCCAGCCAAGCGTGACACTTCGCAATCAGCCAAAGCGCGGTTATAAACTTTTACTTCATCAATAAGGCCACTAAATGATGCCTGGGCACCCAAAGGGAGCGATCTATTGCCAATCTTAAGAGGGGCCGTTGTTGTTGGAATTATTCCGGAAAGCCCTGCCAGAGCTCTCGTCACTGAGCCATTCACCAATACTTTGGCAGTGTTACCATTAAAAGCCAGCGCGACATGCGTCCACGTATTGAGTGGGATCGACGCATGTCCATCCACCCATCCATTATAGTTATTTGGCTGACCGCTAATACCTGAAATGTTAAAAACAATATTGCCGGCTGGGATCGTACCACCCGGAACAAGTATCCCCCTTATACCCAACTCATATTGTCTATTCGAAGGAGCTACTTCCTTATTCACAATAATATCAACAACTCCATCTCTGGATGTTGGGTAAACCCAGGCGCTTATCGTAAATAACTGTACATTCAAGCTTGCAGCATCGGGTATAACCACCTCATTTGTACCATCAAAACTTAATGCTGTATTATCATGCCCAGCCACATAGCTGGCACCATTGATCGCACCAGTATTACCATTGCCTGAGACATCGTTGGCGACGATGCCGATACCCTCATCAAAGGTCCAGTATCCGACCAGACCATCATTCAAACCGGCGAAAGCAGAACATGGCAGCATCAGCGAAACTGCCATGAAACAACGTATTATGGATTTCTTAAATGATTTCAGTTTCATTGGGCTACCCCCATAACATTAAATTCAAACGTATTGCCAAGAACATCCTGTCCACTGCCTGCAAAGACCAGATAACCTGGATCATTTGGAGCTGAAACTTGGAAACTGGCCGTTGCACCTGTTGCCAAATCACCAAGGTTAATTGACGCGACTGCTACATCACTCATCATCCCTGATGGCATTAGCGCAGCTGAATAAACCGTATCAACATCTGTATTGGTTACCGTCACATTTAAAACAACAGTATTGTCAGTCTGAGTTACCGTAGTATATGCAGCAGATAAATTAGCTGCCGTCGCAATTGTCGCCGACAACAACATTACCGCTGCAATTAGCCCCATCATTATTTGTTTCATACTTTCCCCCTTTGACAATCAACTTGATGCATGGGCATTCAATGAACATCAGTCATTAGTTATTAAAGCAGATAATATGTGCTTCTTTTGACCCCATACGGGGTTAAAGTGGAAATTAATTTCACTAATCACAAAATAATCGTCTTTAATAGAGGGGATGAGTAACAACAAAGTAGTCCTGACTCCGCGTTCTGATGACTTGCACAAAGAGCTGGTACAGCGCATTTATACACTGATCGATCAACCGGATGCGTGGCCTGCACTGCTGCAAAGCATTGACGCGCTGATAGAGAGTGATAACAAAAAAGAACAGCGCTGCAATATTACACCCCTGTTACCACATATCGAACGGGTCAACATGCTGATTGATCAGTTCGAAAAACTTAAATGTAATCAACAGAAAAACGATGAAGTTTTGAAGAACATGCCCATGGCCATGATGCTGATTGAGTCAGGTGGTCGCATTATCTTTTCCAACTCAAGGGCGCATCTGCTGTTAAAGAAAATCAATAAAGATCTATGCGACAATCAATTTCTGCACTTTAAAAATAGTACTTGGCAAGCCTCACTGCAAGCTGCCACCAGAGCAGTCATATCCGGCCAATCACAAGATGAATCATTATGCTTGGATAACCTGAAGATATTCATATCCAGATATGGCCAGAGTCAACAGCTACTCCTGTTCCTCTCTGAACATACCGTTCAACCTCATATCTGCAGGGACACCTTACAAC
>CAYZJL010000179.1:0-4326 GCA_964478615.1 uncultured Zetaproteobacteria bacterium | reverse complement strand
TGCATATCAGTGCGCCTCGATTTCAGGCCAGCTGGCCGTGGCTGTGCCCACTTTTCCGACCACCACACCGGCGGCTCGATTGGCGATTTGAGCAGCTTTTAAGGCATCATCACCACGCGCCAGGCAAGCCGTAAATACAGCGATGACCGTATCACCTGCTCCGGTCACATCAAAGATATCGCGTGCTGCAGTCGGGATATGGTGGCTATTGGTGCCATCATAGAGTGTCATGCCGCGTTCGGAACGGGTTAGCAGGACATATTTCAGTTCTAGCTTTTGATGCAGCGCACGGGCAATAGCTTCAGCTTGCTCATCATTGTTGATTGCTTCCATGCCGGCCATTGCAGCAGCTTCGGACAGGTTTGGTGTGATGACAGTAGCACCCCGATAAGCATCGGTGTGTTCCGGTTTGGGATCAACGGCGATAATACAGCCGTGTAGTTGTTGGATCAGTTGGACAATAAAATCATGGGTTAAAACACCTTTACCATAATCCGATAAAATAACAGCAGAGGCAGTGGGCAGTAATTCATCCAGGCTATCCATCAAATGCTGGTGACTGCTTGGCTGAGCGGCTTGTGTCCATTCGCGATCATAACGCACGACCTGTTGATGGCGTGCGATAATGCGGGTTTTAATCGCGGTAGGGCGGTTATTATTTTTGGTGAGCACACCCCGATTATCCGACTTCAATTCAGCCAAGCGATTCTTTACCCATTCGCCCGGTTCATCATCACCGACGAGCCCTAGCATGGCAGACGGTGTATCGAGCGCATGTAAATTACGCACCACATTGGCAGAACCACCAAGCCTGCGGTCAATCTCGTTGACCGATACCACAGGAACCGGTGCTTCGGGCGAAATGCGAGTCACATCACCCCAGATGAATTCATCCACAATGATGTCACCAATGACAAGAATCAAAATAATACTCCTTAAAACAGCCAGATAGATGATGCATGAAAATCGAAGCTAGATATGCTGCAATGTTTGCAGGGCTTGGTCTATGACCCGTTGTTGTTGATCTTCGAGGCCGGGCCATAAGGGCAGGCGCACAATGCGATCAGAATATTGCTCGGTGATGGATAACTGCCCTGATGTGCGGCAATGTGATAAACCCGCCGGAGCTAGGTGTAGTGGCACATAATGAAATACAGTTAAAATACTGTGTTGTTTCATGCCGCCTATAAAAGCGGCACGTTCGGCTTGGCTATTGAGCAACAGATAATACATGTGTGCATTATGCTGGCAGTCGACCGGAATCATGGGGCGGCGCAAGATGCCCTTTTGCTCGCATGTTTCAAAAGCCTGATGATAGGTATTCCAGATATGCAGCCGTCGTTCAGTAATTTCATCGGCATGTTGCAATTGTGCCCACAAAAAAGCCGCAATCAGTTCACCGGGTAAGAAAGATGAACCCACATCGACCCAGGTATATTTATCCACCTCACCACGAAAGAAACTGCTGCGATTCGTACCTTTTTCCCACAGGATTTCAGCACGCTCGGCAAAACGCTCATCGTTGATCAGTAATGCGCCACCTTCACCGGAAATAACATTCTTGGTTTCATGAAAACTGAACGCAGCCAAATGCCCGATACCACCAAGATCGTGCCCTTGGTAGGCGGACATGACTCCTTGTGCGGCATCCTCAATGACAAACAAATCATACTGATCCGCTAGCGCCATGATGCGATCCATGGCACAACTGACTCCGGCATAATGCACCACGACAATAGCTTTGGTTTTGTCGGTGATGGCCGCTTCAATAAGACTTTCATCCATGTTTAGCGTGTCTGCACGAATATCGATAAACACCGGTACCGCACCGCGCAGCACAAAGGCATTGGCGGTGGAAACAAAGGTATAGGAAGGCATGATGACTTCATCACCGGGTTGCAGATCAATCAGTAACGCGGCCATTTCCAGAGCGGCGGTGCAGGAATGGGTTAACAAGGCTTTTTTGCAGCTGGTTTTTTTCTCCAGCCAATCCTGGCAACGCTGTGTGAACGGGCCATTGCCAGCCAATTGGCCACGTTGATGCGCTTCGAGCATATAGGTGGTTTCTTCACCGGTCATATAGGGTTTGTTGAACGGGATAAAGGATTCCGCTGTCATTGTGGTGCTTGCCCTTGTTTGCTCTTTGCTGGTTTGCCGCCTTGCCAATAGAGGTAGGTATAACTGCCTCGCAAGTGCCATTTTTTGATGAGTTTACCGAATGTAGGTTCGCTGATTTCGGTAAGAATATATACTCCTGTTTCATGACCATCATACCAATGAATCGGAGGCCTGTGCTGTCGCCAGACATCCAGATAGGCGGCAATGGCTAAACCGGTTGCAACATCATTTTGTGTGCGCAGCGGAGCACTATTGGTGAGCTGCATGATTTCTGTGGATACCAGTTTAACATCGCGTTCCGGTCGCCAATCCTTGATATAGGGCAGAATAACCAAGCTATAGGGTATTTTAAGCAGCACGACCAAGGCAATAAACATGCACGTTTGGCGCAAATGCTGTGGATTTAATTGCAACATCAAGCCGGTTAAAAATAATGCCACTAAACCATACAATGGAACCAGATAACGCGGTGTTGCGCCAGCAGAGATCCAGAAGGGTAAAAAGCAGACCAGTAGTAATAAAGCCAAGATAGTCAGGTTTTGATCCAACACAAACCGCTGCTTTCTGCGCAACCATAACCATGCTAAAATAAGTGAGACAGGTAGGGCTCTGAATAGAAAAATGAACGGTAAGGTGAACCAATGTTTTAGATAATCCACGATGCCGTAACCGGAAAAGTTACGTAGCGCATCATTGATGCTGGTGGTTGCAGTATTCGCCCCGGATGGAACAACAAAGCTTTGCCAGAGAGTAGGCACCGAAAGCGCCACTAAGCCTGATGGTATAAACCAGAACTTTTTCAGTAAACTCCAGCGTTTAAGTCTCCAGAGTAAAATAATACCTGAAGCACCAAAGAGGGCGTAGGCGGTAATATTTTTGCTTAAGAAGGCTAATGAGATAAACAGTAGCGAAAGCATAAACCATGTGAATTTCTCATCTGCAATGGCACGCCACAACGATGTAATGGCGGCAAAGATAAAGAAGCCAAAGGTGGCATCGACATAACCCAGCCAGCCATACCAGAACGCGACTTCCCCCATGGATAAATACACCAGAGCTGCCAACCATCCGACATGAATATGGCTAGTGCTATATAACCAGCGCGCAGTCATGGCTGCACAACATGCGCCGAGCCATGTGGCCATAACGGAAGTAAAGCGCACAGCCAGATCGACATGTTCCCAGCCTATGAGTTTACTGATTGCAATCACCGGCCAGTGCCATAGCGGAGAATGTGGCCAGATCATGCCTAGAATGGAGGGGTGAAGCCAATCATCACGCACAAACATTTCATACGACTTGAGAGCCATTAAACCTTCTTCACCGACATATTGCATCACCGGCAAGGGGAGCAGCATAAATAGACCTGCTATTAGTGTGAGGGCTTTCAGTGCGGGTTCAAGTTTAATTTGGTTTATTTTCAGTAACATTTAATTTTGCCAGCGGTGAAAGGAATATTGTGGGTTTCTGAACTTAAAACCTAATCGGGCATGCAGGTTCAGCGAAGGAATATTATTGGTTGAGACCAAGGTTTGTGCATAACGCAAACCGGTTCTTTGCATACGTTGAAGTGATCCCAGCCATAGATAGTCACCAAGGCCAGCGCGAACATATTTTTTTGAAAATCCGGCAATAATTAAATCGTTCATTTTACGAGCCATGAAGCCTGCTGTTTCACCATGAACTTCCACAATGTCGAAAATCACGTCTTTGTTATCGAGCAGGTCGGCAATCCATAGCTCGAAGCGACGGTTGGCAACTGTTTCAGGGCACTGAAAGTCTTCATGGAAACGATCATTACTGAATGATTCCTTAGCGATTGCTGTTATTGTCTTTACGGTTTTGTTTTGTCTGTGCTGCAAGGTTGTGAAGTTTAGTTCAGTGCCGTTGAGACGAGCCGGAATGAATGCTGATCGATCCTTGTCAAAGGTCTGCATCTGTAAACTTTTGTTGAATTGAATAACCGGGCAAACGGTGCCTTCTACTAAATAAAAACCAGACTGTTGCAGTAACAGTGAACGGTTTAGATGTGTTTTTGATAGTCTGGCAAAAATAAAAAACTTTCCGAATTCATGTTGTAAACGATCGAGTTCATTGGCTAGAGTCGATTGCTTCAAGTTTGCCAGACATGCTTCATGGAGTGCAAATGATTTGATGCTCAGGTTTCTATCTTCCCACGGTGTTTCAGTGAAGATGTGTACATCGCTA
>CAYZJL010000178.1:0-4348 GCA_964478615.1 uncultured Zetaproteobacteria bacterium | reverse complement strand
AATCGAACCCCCGACACGTGGATTTTCAGTCCACTGCTCTACCGACTGAGCTATCTGCCCTCAGACGTCCCTTTTGGGAGGCCGGATTATGGTTCAAACTTCTTCAGATGCAAGTACGAATTGTCACAATGATAAAAATACTCATGTGGACTGCTGACTACGCGAGCTGGGGCATGAGCAGATGGGCAACAAGACTGCGGTAAAGCCATATGTATGATCATCGCAGCCTCTTAATCGAGAGCGAACAGACCTTCAAACGTCTGTGTGACAGGCCCTTCCAGCATGATGTTCTTGGGGCAGCCGGTAACCGTAACCGTGCCACCGGGCATCTCGATGGTCAGCGGGCGCACCTCGCCTTCAGCATGCCAGATAGCAGCAGCAGTAGCACAGGCACCTGTACCACAGGCCAGTGTACGCCCAGCTCCACGCTCAATAATATCAATATAGATATGGCTGGCTACCTGACCGGTAACAATTTCAACATTACGTTCTGCAGGGAATTCTTCAATCGCTTCAAAAAAGACACTGTGCTTATTACCAATATCAATATCGACATGGGCATCGGTGAAATCGGTAACCGTTGCTGCTCCCATATCAACACAGATGCCATTGATTGTGGCTTCCGCATGTACTTCACGATCAGCAAGTGCAATGGAAACACACTCTTTTCCTAGCTGCTGCATGAGTAACTGCCCGACACAGCGCAGGCCATTGCCACAATTGGCAGCCTCAGAACCATCGCTGTTAAATATACGCAGATAAGCATCCGCAGAATCGGACTGTTCAAGTACAAGCAGCTGATCGCAGCCAATACCATAACGGCGCTCGGTAATACGGCGCACAAAGGCCACATTCAGAAGTGGCAGCTCAGTGGTCAGACCATTAAGGATAATAAAATCATTACCCTGTGCCTGCATTTTAGTAAATGGGATCGTAGTCATGATGAGAATTAATCCGCCTTGCGGTGTTCGACTTCAACGGTGGTATAGACACCACCGCGCACATTGAATACAGCAGTTACTTTTATCTGACGTGGGTCAAGCAGCTTGATCAGATCATCTGCAATCATATTGGTGACCTTCTCATGGAAGTGCCCCTCATCACGAAAGCTCCAGTAGTAGAATTTTAGCGATTTCAGTTCAACACAGAGCGCATTCGGCACATAGTCCAGTTTGATTTCAGCAAAGTCCGGCTGACCTGTTTTTGGGCACAAGCAGGTAAATTCCGGCGAATCGATACGGACATGATAGTCACGCTCAGGATTCGGATTTTCAAATGTCTCCAGATAACGCGTTGGTTTGTTTTGCACTGCGCCTAGTGTTTCACTCATGCTTGAACCTCAAAGTTTTCAATAATTTCACTATAAATTTTTGTCAGCGTATCCAATTCAGCGATGGCCACCTGCTCGCCAACCTGATGAATGGTGCTATTGGTTGTACCAAGCTCTGCTACCGCAACACCTGCAGCCGCCAAAAAGCGACCATCGGACGTGCCTCCACCAGTATCACGCACAGTTTCAATACCGGTTACCTGTTTGATGCTGTCGCAGACCAGATCAAGGAATGGACCATCCGGTGTCGAGAATGCAGTGGCAACATGATCAAAATCCAGCGTTGTTTCACAATCAGCACATGCATCTGCAATCGCTGCTTTGATTTCATCAAAATCATTGGCCGGATTATAACGGATATCGACCAGTGCTACGCAGCTGCCTGGAATCACATTTGTTGCACCAGTACCGCCATTCACATTGGTAATCTGACAGCTGGTAGCAGGAAAATCCTGAGCTGCTTCACCCCACTGGATAGCTGCAACCTTTGCCAAAGCAGGAGCAGCATGATGAATAGCGTTATCAGCATCCTGTGGATAAGCCGAATGCCCCTGTTTACCATGAAATGTAATGCGCACCTGCACCACACCACGGCGTCCTCGGCGGATTGTATCACCAACCCTCTTTGCACAGGACGGTTCTCCAACAATCACGGCATCCGGCAGACAATCTTCTGCCTGCAGATATTCCATGATGCGAATAGTGCCATCAATAGACTCACCCTCTTCATCCGAGGTAAT
This sequence comes from uncultured Zetaproteobacteria bacterium, assembly GCA_964478615.1. Taxonomy (GTDB): domain Bacteria; phylum Pseudomonadota; class Zetaproteobacteria; order Mariprofundales; family Mariprofundaceae; genus Mariprofundus. The sequence goes on along the minus strand of CAYZJL010000178.1, from coordinate 2,278 downwards.
GAGCATCTGCACTGTTGGAATCGGCCTGTATTCACCACACAGACCAGCCACAGCAGCAACCCAGCAAGCCACGCCGCCTTTCATATCCTGAGCGCCACGACCATGCAGAATGCCATCTTCAATCACAGCATCAAACGGTGGATGCGGCCACTGATCAACAGGACCTGTCGGCACCACATCGGTATGACCAGCAAACGCGATGGTACCTTTCATTTCACCCATACGGGTATAAATACTATTGGTGATGCCACCGGCATCCACCTGTGTACGCACAAAACCGAGTGGTACCAGCAGCGTTTTAATATAATTCTGGCAGCCGCCATCTTCCGGCGTAATCGATTCACGCTGAATAAGTTTAACAGCAATATTGGTAGCAATATTATTTGTTGCAGAATCAGACATTGATATAGTCCTTAAGCAAACTGACCCAGATTTCTTAAGCGACTTTCACGCTCAGCCAGCAACTGTTCCTGTGGCATAGCCATCAGCTCTTCCAATGATTTGTCCAACAGGTCCGAAATCAGTTCCGCAGCCGCTTCTGCATTGCGATGTGCGCCATCACGTGGCTCTGGAATAATGGCATCGATCAAACCCAGGCCCAACAGATCGGCCGCAGTAGGTTTCAATGCTTCAGCAGCTTCCGGCGCATAGGCTTTATCACGCCACAAAATGGCCGCACAGCCTTCCGGTGAAATAACAGAATAGGTAGAGAACTGCTGCATATACATGCGATCCCCCACACCAATGGCAAGTGCACCACCGGAACCGCCTTCTCCAATAACTGTACAGATAACCGGCACTTTCAAAGCGGCCAGCACCTGCAGGTTACGTGCTATCGCCTCACTCTGCCCTCGCTCTTCTGCATCAATGCCCGGCCATGCACCAGCAGTATCAATAAAGGTCAACACAGGCATTTCAAAGCGTTCGGCCAATCGAAACAGACGCAGCGCTTTGCGATAACCTTCAGGACGTGGCATACCGAAATTGCGTTTGAGCTTTTCTTTGGTATCGCGACCTTTCTGATGGCCAACAATCATCACAGACTTACCACGGAAATTTGCAATACCACCAACAATGGCACCATCATCAGCGAAAGCGCGATCACCATGCAGTTCCTGAAAATCATCAAAAATCATGGGAATATAATCCAGGATATACGGACGATCAGGATGACGGGAGAGCTGACAGATCTGAGAACGTGTCGCATTGCTATAGATCTCTTCAATTAACTTATTACGTTTTTCATTCAGCCGCTCGACCTCTTCAGCGATATTCACGCCGGAGTCAGAGCCCATATTTGATAAATCATCAATCTTTGATGTCAGTTCAGCAATGGGGCGTTCAAATTCCAGATAACTATAAGCCACTTACTTCTCCTTATTAAACATGAAACAAACAACGCATACCCGCACAGTTGCGAGCAATCACTTGTTTGACCAGTTGCCGCGTTTGGCCTGCTGCTTACGTACCGGCTGCCACGGCTTGCACTTCAAATACACCGATTCAGGTGAAAAGCGCGCATCCAGTTGCGCCTTCACCGCATCATCCCATGCAATGCACGGGCCAGTCTGTAAGAGGGCAAGACTAGCGTCGGGAAGCCGCACATGGAATGAAAGACGTGCTTTGCCTCCTTCTGCGGCAGTTTTCAGGCGTGCCAATGTCACCTCATCCCAGGCAATGCTGGCGGCAGAAATCTGAATTTCACTGACCAATTCAGGCAATATTGCCTGCAACGATACAATAGCCTCAGCCACCAGTGTCGGTTCATCGCCTCTGGACTTATCCACCCGGACAGCCACCAATAGCGGTTCATCTGCGGCCAATAACTCTGCTGCTTCACTGTAGAGATCAGCAAAACAGACCATTTCCGCCTGCCCGTGCAGATCCTCAAGCTGCACAAATGCCATTGTGCCACGGCCACCATGATAGGGGCGAATGCTGGAGACACCGACCGCAACCACAATCTCGGCCCCATCTTCACGCTCGGAGAGCTGGCTCAAATCACAATCACCAAGACCAGATGCTCTACCCAAAAAGGATTCCAACGGATGACCGGTCAGATAAAACCCAAGCACATCGCGTTCAGCCTGTAGAATATCACCCGCGCCCCACATTTCAGTCAGTGGAAAACCCTGATTATTCTCGGGCTCAACCATGGCAAACAGAGCCGATTGATTGGATGCGAACTCTTTACGTTTCTTGCTTAATTTCTCCATCGTATCGGAGAGCCCTTCCAACGCAGCGCTCTGATGTGGGATCAGAGTATTCAGCGCACCGG
>CAYZJL010000177.1:0-4368 GCA_964478615.1 uncultured Zetaproteobacteria bacterium | reverse complement strand
GCTGAGAAAAGAGCTGATGCTCAGTTATGCCGAGAGTTTGATGCGGCATTGCCAACAGAGGAGTATGCCGGACACTAAAATCAACCAGAAGGAGTGGCCGCAATACAGTAATCAAAAACTTGGCTGTGGCTTCCCTCAGGCGGCTATTTGCGCTTGTTTTAATCTGCATAATGGAGCCTTGCTGAGCTATGAAACAGGCAACAAGAAAAGCCAACGATGTTTTCTTGGCTGATAAGTTATCAGTGGGGGTGCTCCTCTTTTTATGGATTATTCAGGTTAGAAACCAAACTTAGAGCTGAAATGGTGAAAATACAACATAGAGGAAAACGGCCTAAAACAGCTTAAGTTAGTGCGATTCGGGACGCTACCCTTTAAAAAACTATCTGAACTTTCACTCCTGATGTTGAGGATTCAACCATCAGCTCTGCTCCAATTTTCTTGGCACGTCGGCGCATATTTCCCGTTCCGCGTCCGGGTTTGGCATGACTCATGCCGATGCCATTATCTTCAACACGAATAGCGACTCTTCCATCCAAACTTTCGATCACCATATTAATTTCCGTGCATTGTGCATGCCGAATGGCATTGGTAATGGCCTCCTGCACAATACGTAACAGATGCAGTGCAGTTTCATGACCAAAATCATCCAGATCAGAGTCATCATTCAGCATCCAGTTAAGTTTGATACCACTGGCCTTGAGCTGAGGCTCAAGCCGCATACGTAACATGCCAAGCATCGTAGAGAGATCACAGTTATCTTCATCGAGCGAATCAATCACCAATCTCAGATCAAGCAGCGCATCAGAAAGTGTCTGCTTCAGGTTCGCTTCACAGGTTTGATGGTTATTCACCTGAGCCAGTGCTGAAACAAGCTGACCACCCAGGCCATCATGCAGATCCTGCATCATACGTTCACGCTCATCACAGATAGCCTGTTTCTTTTCAAGCTGACGTACCATGTCATATTCAGCATTCAAATGCTCTGTGGTCTCTTCCACCTTCTCCTGCAACTCAAAGGTGAATCGCTCCGCCCGCTGCTGCAGCCGGGCAAAGCGCAGCATCAAATAGACAGCAATCACAATCAACTGCAATGGCACAGCATAAGGCATCAGATATGCATTCTCATATGCAGTTTTGTTGAGAACAACATACCAGTCGTGAACTCCACACGATACATTGATCGCGTATGTCGCCAAAATAAAAAGAAAAACTTTCTCCCTGCGTTGCCACCAACAACAGGCCATCAACCAAACAACATAACAGCCGCCAATAATCGCCCCGATATGTATGAAATTCATATGGGCTATTTTATAATCACCGAGCACCAACAACAGCAGATAGGCTGAAACAATCCAGCCCCACATCAGATACTCAAGCCAGCGTCGCTGCAAGCCGATCCACCTGTGTACAAATACCACTATTGATCCAGCGAAGGCATCCATGGAAAGGTGAAAACACCATTCCCAAAGATCTCGCGAAACAGGAATATCACGAATAAAATGATTCGACAGGTAGAGGCACGCCCATAGACAGGCCAAAGCAAACCAGCCATACATAGAGTCTTGTCTGCGCATAAACCATAACAGAGCAGCCATCAGTGCCAGCCATATAATCATAAAAAATGTGATTGTCGGTATGCTATTGAGTAGAAGCGTTCGCCATTCATATGTAGCGCTTAATACTTCTTCCGGCCCGATATAAACCGGGGCCAAACCACCACCATTATCCGCATAGGCTTTAACACGTATCTCAACGACATTGTCACCTTGTTTCAGCAACGGCGCAGGAATAGAGAACAGTAATGGCCTGTTCCAGTTGCGGCTTATCGGTTCTTCAAAATGACCACTTTTACCTATCATATTGCCATTCAACCAGATCGAAGCATTCATACTGAGTTTCGGTAGATAAATAACCCACAGATGATGATCACTGCTATCAACCGACAGATGCAATCGATACCAGCCTACACCAATAGGGCCTCCCAAATCATGGCTCCAGCGATGAGGCAATAAAACATCCTGCCACTGATTCTCACTAAGCTGGGGCGGTGTCATCTCGTCATTCACCAAAAACTTAGCCTGATTGATTTCCCAAGGTGGCACTGTTTCAAGTGCAGACTCAGCCGCACACAACCAGGTCGGCAACATCAGCGACAGCAATAACATTCCCAGTCTCAACATTGACTCTCAATCAGTCTCTGCAATTTATTTTCCTGCACCGGCTAGAAGAATGTGGTCATGATGAGATAATAATCCCGCAAATCGCCCATATTACGGCCACGCACCGTGTCCTGCATCTCCAGCTTTACAATCACCGGCATGGCAATCTTTTTCTGCATCCATGCATCCACCCCACTCCATGAGATGGCTACTCGCCATTGATCTGCCCGGTGAGCTGTATTCCGGATCAGTGATGATACATCCTGCCCGCGTGCAGAATAGAAATGATCCGCTTTTTTCAGATAACGATGCCAAGTGCCGGAAATGCGCCAGTTCTCATAGCTCGCTCCCAACTCGATATCATATTCCCAGAAATCGCCCATATTTCTATCCAGCACCTCTTTAGAGGAGGCTAGAGCCAACACCCCTCCAGGAACTATGACACGCGAAGTGACTTGGTCTGACATTTGAAATGTGCGTTTCACCATCAAACGCACATCAAACACCGAAGCTATTTGCCGGTAGTATTCCACTTGAGCAATAATATCGGTGCTGCCATCATCGAGTGGAACATCAAACAGATTATCCGGATCATTTTCACCAGCAAAGCTCTTACGCACCCCAAAGCCTGCAACCAGGCTATCATGTTCTCCCTCATAAAAACGCCACAGAGCTCCCAATATCACCGTGCCCATATCAGTGACGGTTGTGTCTTGAATCGGTTGATATTCATAACCAAAGGCTGGATTGGATAAAATATTATTGATATCAGCAGTAGTCATCGCTTGGGCTGCGCCACCACCTACAGGTGCAAATGGAATATTTGCAATGCCTACCGGCACAGCCGGATTGTAAAGCGGGTTCCATCCGACATTGCCACCCGCAACAGAGAAATTTACGCTGGTTTTATTTTGTCCAAAACTACTGATCACACCCACCGTCAGGTTTTCAGTCAGCCCATAACCCATCGTGATCTGACCACGCCGAATAGATGTCTTGGCTGAAAGGGATGTTGTGCCCAGAGATGATCCCGCCGGGAAAAGTGCTAACAGCGGGAATACTGCAGCATCTAAGGCTATCGCATTGTAATCACTGCCCAGAGCTCTGTTCTTGCCATCGTTATCATACATGCTGTTATAACTGAGATTGCGTGCTTCCATCTGGATAATCCATTTGCCTTCCGGCGCAATCGGTGCCAACGCATGCCTGGATGCAGTAGCAATCCCTTCAGCATGCAAAATCTGCGAAAATAATGACATACTCAGCAGAGCAGCCGATAATACTATGGATAATTTCTTCAAATCCCCTCACTCCCCATTGAATTCATTTTCAAGTGGGATTGCATCTTATCCACCCAGACTTTTGCAATTGGCTCTGTTTTATAATATACCTAGCAGGGACGCTTCATAGACCGCTTCTGAGCGGGAATGAACAGCCAGTTTCTGATATATCTTTTTCACATGGCTGATCACAGTATGATAAGAGACAGATAGATGGGTGGCGGTTTCATTGTAATTAAAACCCCTGGACATCAGCTGCAACACTTCCTGTTCGCGCCCTGTTAGTGGGCTCTGAATCTCTGATTCTTCTTTGTGGTGGAAACGTTTAAGCAGCTTGCGGGCAATGATAGGTGAGATGGGTGAACCACCACTTAATAACAGAGAGATCATGCTGCCAATCTCATCAAAGGCCATATCTTTGAGCAGATAACCACTGGCACCGGCCTCCAGCGCAGGGATCACATGTTTGTCGTCGCCAAATACAGTCATCACAACAAACTCAGTACCTTGATTAGGGTTGAAGAACTGGCGAATCAGATCAATGCCATTGCCATCAGGCAGCTCCAGATCAACCAGTGCGATATCAGGTTTTGCTTGTAAAAGCACCACCGCCTCTGCGCAGTTCGCAGCAGATCCGGCTAAGTTTAGCTCAGGATGAGAGCCCACAGAATTCTCCAGATGCATACGGGTATGTGCATCATCTTCAATAATGATAATGGAGTGTTTTTTGAGTTCTGCCATAGCTTTAATACATGTTCCTTTGATGTTTTCCTGAATGATCCCATAGACTATCAAATTAATTTGTATATCCCAAGTTCTTGGGATACCGCACACTATTTTATCCCTTATACTTGGATCTTCGTTTTTTTAATAAATACGAAAAGGAGAGTGCCAATGAAATCATATTTAACGCGATTAACTGCACTGCT
>CAYZJL010000176.1:0-4389 GCA_964478615.1 uncultured Zetaproteobacteria bacterium | reverse complement strand
TGCCACCCTTTTTACACTGGCAAGCAGAAGATTGTCGATACTGAAGGCCGCGTTGAGCGTTTCTACAAGAAATACGGCAAACCTGCGAAAGCAGCGTAAGCACGGAGACTTATTATGTACGCTGTAATTAAAACAGGTGGCAAACAGTATCGTGTGCAGGAAGGTGATGTCCTGCGTATTGAGAAACTGAATGCTGAAAATGGCAAAGAAGTAACATTTGACGATGTTCTTATGGTTGGCGAAGGCTCATCTATCAAGACAGGTGGCGATGCAGGCAGCGCAACTGTTACTGGTGTCGCAATTGAGAGCGGTCGCGGTCAGAAGGTCGTAGTATTCAAAAAACGCCGTCGTAAAAACTATCGTTTGACCCAGGGTCATCGTCAGAGCTACACCTCTGTACGCATCGATAGTATCAAGGAGTAAACCATGGCACATAAGAAAGCAGGTGGTTCCAGTCGTAACGGACGCGATTCCAATTCCAAGCGCTTAGGCGTGAAAAAATACGGTGGTGAAGCAGTCATCGCCGGTAATATTATTGTACGTCAGCGCGGCACTAAAATTCGCCCGGGTAACAACATTGGCTGTGGTCGCGACCACACGCTGTTTGCCCTGACTGATGGCAAAGTAGAGTTTTATAAAAGCGCTGGGCGTACAACCGTTCGTATTAACGAATAAGGTTCCAAAGCTTCAGTATTTAAAAAAGGGGGTGCGCTAGTCGCACCTCCTTTTTTTTCGTTAAAAAATCTTATCGCGATGACATGAGTGGTCTGAATGCAGAATCAAGACACGTTGATTCCGTTTAATCACTCTAGATCTTTGTGGTTCATACTCTTTGATGGTGTAATACAGCATGCGTTTTATTGATGAAGTGAAAATTGAAGTTCGGGCGGGTAATGGTGGCAGTGGTTGTACCTCGTTCCGACGCGAGAAGTATATTCCCAAGGGTGGCCCTGATGGTGGTGATGGTGGTCGTGGTGGCCATGTCGAGTTTGTTGCCTCGGGCAATAAAAACACCTTGCAGGAGCTTTACCTGCGCAAACGCTTGATTGCCAAAAATGGACAGAGTGGCATGGGGTCCGATTGCCACGGTAAATATGGTGAAGATATCATCATGGAAGTGCCAATCGGTACGATGGTGCGTGATGAAGATGGTAATCTGTTGGCTGATCTGTCGGAAGAGGGTGAGTCTTATATTCTTGCTCGCGGTGGTGAAGGTGGTCTTGGAAATGCGCGTTTTGCGACCAGTACCAACCGTGCGCCGCGTTATTCTCAATCAGGCACGGAAGGTGAGCAGGGGATTCGTCACCTTGAGTTGAAGTTGATGGCGGATGTTGGTTTGCTTGGTTTACCAAATGCTGGCAAGTCCACCTTGCTTGCCCGTATTTCAAATGCACGCCCCAAAATAGCCGATTATCCTTTTACAACCATTAAACCAAAGCTGGGTCAGGTGTTTATGGATGATGGAGATGGCTTTGTAGTGGCTGATATTCCAGGGTTGATTGAAGGTGCGCACGAAGGTCGTGGCTTGGGCACGCGCTTTTTGCGTCATATTGAGCGTACCGCTGTGCTGCTGCATCTGGTTGATGCCTGTTGTGAAGACGGCAAAAATGTCAAAGACCAAATCAATGAAATAGAGACAGAGTTGAAAGGTTATGGTGATACGCTGTGGGACAAGCCGCGAGTTCTGGTGCTTAATAAAGCAGACGCATTGTTGGATGATGAAAGAGAAGAGGCGTTAGCTGCAGCAAATGAAAAAGGATTGCCTGTATTTGTTATTTCAGCCGTTAGTGGTGAGGGTGTGAAACTGTTGCTGCATAAGATTTATGATGAGGTGCTGCAGATGCGTCAGTTGGCAAAAGAAGCAGGTAAACAAGAGGGATCTCAGGCAACCCCATGATTCAATCCAGAGTTGATCTTAGTCGATGTCGCCGCGTGGTGGTGAAAATAGGCAGTTCATTGTTGGCCGATGCCAATAGTGGCATCCGTCAGGATGTGATTGATCATCTGGTTGATGAAGTTGTGGCCTTGATGACTGCCGGTGTGCAGGTAGCGATCGTAACATCAGGTTCGGTGGCGCTTGGACGCGTGCGTTTGAACTGGCTGGAGCGTGCATTGTCGGTGCATGAGAAGCAAGCCGCTGCTGCTATCGGCCAGCCTAAATTGATGCGGGCCTATGGCAGGGCTTTTGAGCGCCATGGCCTGAGTGTAGCGCAGATGTTACTGACAAAAGATGATCTCAGACATCGCCGCCGTTACCTGAATACCACCAATACCAGTGAAACACTTTTTTCTGCCGGTGTTGTACCCATTGTGAATGAAAATGATACGGTTGTTGTGGCTGAGATTAAGTTTGGTGATAATGACAGCCTGGGTGCCTTGGTGAGTTTGGTTGTTGAAGCGGATCTGTTGGTGATGTTGACAGATGTCTCCGGTCTTTATGATAAAAACCCATCTGAGTGTGCCGATGCGCAACGTATTGGGGTTATTCCGTACTTAACTGAAGAGCATATTGCGATGGCTGGTGATGCCGGTTCATCTTTTGGTACCGGAGGCATGGCCAGCAAACTCGTGGCGGCCAGTGTTGCAACCCGTGGCGGCGTAGCAGCTGCAATTATCAGCGGCAAAGAGGCGGGAGGCTTGACCCGGCTGTTGGCTGGTGAAGATGAGGGTACGCTGTTCCTGTGTGGTGAAGATAGGCAGACCAAGCGTAAGCACTGGATTACTGAAGTGCTGCATGCAGCAGGGCAGATTTATATTGATGCGGGAGCGAGCAGGGCTTTACTGGAGCAAGGTAGTAGTCTGTTGCCTGTCGGTATTACAGCTGTCGATGGTGTGTTTGATAAAGGTGATTGTGTTGAAATCGTTGGCATTGATGGCGTGATTGCAAAAGGTTTATGCAATTATACGGCAGAGGAGATGCGTCAGATTATGGGCCATGCCAGTGATGAGATTGACTCTATATTAGGGTTCCATGATTTTTCATCGGTGATTCACCGGGATAACTTGGTGATTATGCCAGATAGTGTGCGTTCAACCAGCACGTGAGGGAGTAGAATATGACAGATGCAGCAACAATCATGACGGCACTGGGCAAGCATGCCAAAGCGGCGGCTAAATCCATGCGGGTGGCGGATACGTGTGCCAAAAATAGTGCGCTGGTGCTTGCTGCGGCGGTGATTCGTCGAGATATGCAGGAGATTTTAGCAGCCAATGCTATGGATATGCAGGCTGCTGAAGAAAACAGCCTAGATGCGGCATTGAAGGATCGCTTGCTGCTGAATGGTGAGCGGGTTGATGCGATAGCTGAGGGGTTAGATCAAATTGCAGCGCTTCCTGATCCTGTTGGGGCGATTGATAATCTGCGTTTCCGCCCTTCCGGTATTCAGGTGGGTCATATGCGTGTGCCACTCGGTGTGATTGGTATCATTTACGAATCGCGCCCTAATGTGACAGCTGATGCGGCCGCATTATGTTTGAAGTCAGGTAATGCAGCCATTCTGCGTGGTGGTTCAGAAGCGATACACTCCAATCGTGCTATTGCTGCTTGCCTCAGGCGTGCGCTGGTTGATTCCGGCCTGCCTCAAAATGCTGTGCAGCTGGTTGATTCTACGGATCGCGCTCTGGTTGGTGCACTGCTGAAAAGTGAAGCGTATGTCGATGTAATTATTCCTCGTGGTGGTAAATCATTGATTGAGCGTGTCTCGGCTGAATCGCGTGTGCCGGTGATTAAACACCTTGATGGTATCTGCCATGTCTATATTGATGCGAATGCGGATGCGGAGATGGCACTAAGTATTGCCGTGAATGCAAAAACGCATCGCTATGGTGTATGCAATGCGATGGAAACACTGTTGATTCATCAGAACTCGGCATCATTGTTGCCAGCGATTGTGCAGGCTATGCTGGAGAAGGGCGTGGAAGTGCGCGGCTGTGATAGAACGCGTGTGTTGACTGAAGGGTTGGATGTGCGTCTGGCGACAGAGGATGATTGGTCGACGGAATACTTGTCCCCCATCTTATCTGTGCGTGTGGTGGATGATTTCGAAGAGGCCGTTGATCATATAGCACGATTCAGCTCTGGTCATACAGAAAGTATTGTAACCAGCAACTATGATGCCGGTCAGCGTTTTTTGCGGGAGGTGGATTCATCGTCTGTCATGTGGAACGCCAGCACCCGTTTTGCGGATGGTTTTGAATACGGTTTAGGGGCTGAAATTGGAATCTCAACGGATCGGTTGCATGTACGTGGCCCAGTTGGCCTAGAGGGGCTGACCACGCAGAAGTGGATCGTGCTTGGTAGTGGGCAGATTCGCCAATAACCGAAAGGCAGTGTTTTATGTCAACGCAAAGTAGAAATGTCCGCTTTTGCCCCAGATAGAAATGTCCGCT
>CAYZJL010000175.1:0-4393 GCA_964478615.1 uncultured Zetaproteobacteria bacterium | reverse complement strand
TTTTTTACTTCCTATCTTTTTCATGATGATCATAGGAGTTGTTGCCGCAATTTTCATTCCAATGTTCAGATAGAATACTTTCTAGAGATTAGGACATAGGAATGACTGCTTCCGACCCAAATCGGGCATTCATATTCAAGCCAAATATTCCAATAATGGTAGAAATGGAGGTTCTCTGTTCATGAAAAAACTAATATTGAGTGTGGCTCTTATCATTGTAACAAGTGCGTGTGTTCCAATCATTAACACCTATTATGCCCCATCGTCAGGTAACGGATCGTTAACTAGCTCTGGGTCATGTGGACCAAATGATTCAATCATCATTAAAGAGTCAGGAGTAAAGGTAAAACTCTATATTGCTGGGAATACAGCTTTTGTAAGAGTGTTGCCAGAATCCAGAGATGTAAGAATTGATTTCAGCAAGGTGTTTGTTGTTGTGCGTGATGGTTCAGTCTTTCAGCCAGCAAAAGTGACTAGAGGTGAATATGGCACTAGCTCGCAGAATATAGTCTCTAGTTTTATACAAACTCTCCGACCAAAAAACCGTTATTTCTTCGAACTTCATTTTGATATTCAAAATATGCCAGATCAGTTTTCCATTGAAATCAACCAAGTCAGGACAGGTCAATCAATTTTTAATTTTCCTGCAGTAGATTTCAATAAAACCAGTAAGCCTGGGATTGGCTATGTAAACTGTTAACGAATGTCCACTTTTGGCCGGAAGCAGTCATTGAAAATAAACTGTGTAGCCTGTACTGAACAATGATCGTTTATTCTACTGTCACATCTTTGGATTGGAGAAATGTAACGCAGGCGGTTCTTCCTTGCTGATCACGGCTTTCAGGCCGATGGGATCATATTCATACTGATCCCTATCCTCTCCAATAGAGACTGTTCGACTCGGTTCACCAAAACGCGCCTTTATATTCTGGGCTGAGATATTGAGGTTTGGAATCAGCGTAAGTTCTTTCACAATGGCATCGTGAACAGTGATTACATCGTCCGCAGCCAGATTCATGCGTGCCACTTTATTGGGGTAGAGGCGCGGCACAGTGCCACGAGCAGCGAATCCCTGTAATTCTTTATCATCAAAATCCAACAGCACTACTACCTTGGTATGATCTGCAATGGCCGGAAAAAATGCCTCTAACTTCAGGCCTGCCTTGGCATGCCCCTCGGGGTAGATATAGAGCGCCACATCACTTTTACTTTGCAGGATATCTTCAGTTTGATTCAAGCTGCTTACACCCAGCGTAACACCCAACACATGCAAATGCCCATCAGCATCCACATGGGTATCCACTGTTGCACTATTCTGCTGGTAATTGGAACTGGTCCACAAAAAAACAGCGCCCGTAACAAGCGCTACGACCAACAACATCCACAATGCCATGCGGTCACCACTTTTCGATTCTGACCTCGTGTCTAGTACATAGTCTACCTTATATTGACGCATTCAGAGCCCCTCTGATGTGCCAAAGCAAGGCGCACTCCGCAGAGAATGGCCAGTCATTTTCAAGGTGTGTAACGCAGCTGTGGTGCATCAGAGGGACTCCCTTCGGGCGGGGCGAGAAGCCGTCATCTGCGTCGTTGTACTCTCTTGTATTAGCTACAGCTAGTCCTGCGTTCGCACGCCTAGCAGCTAACAACTTCTCGACCCGCTGCATGCGCCAATATAAGGTAGACTGTGTACTAGTTCAGCTGTCATTCGTTCCTCTCATCTATTAAATGGTGTTCCATTGCAGTGGTAATTCCTGCATGGCAGCAGCCTGCTCTTTGAGTGACAGGATATGATCCTGCCAGAAATTCTGCGTGTTAAACCATGGAAATGCACGTTGAAAGGCCGGGTCTTCCCAACGTTTGGCCAACCATCCCGAATGGTGAATGATACGCAGTGTCCTGAGCGGTTCAATCAGGGCTAATTCACGACAATCAAAATCATGGAATTGGCTATAGGCACGCAACAGAATATCCAGCGACGTCAGCATTTGTGCACGGTCACCGGAAAGAAACATCCACAGATCCTGCACAGCCGGGCCCATACGCGCATCATCAAAATCGACAATGTATGGCGCCCCATGTTTCCATAAAATATTACCCGGATGGCCATCCCCATGCAGTCGAATATATTGGGGATCGATCGCATCAAAGGCCAGCTCTACTCTGTTCAATACATCTTCGACCACCTTTTCATAGGCTGCTTCCAACTCCGGCGGTATAAACTTATTCTCCATGAGAAATTCATAAGCGTCATCACCAAAACTATGTACATTCAAGGCAGGGCGATATTGAAAGTCCGATACCGCCCCTAAAGCATGAATACGGGCAAAATAACGCCCCAACTGCTCCAGATGTGTTCTGTCTTCGAGATTTGGTGCTCGGCCAGCTTGCAAGGGATAAAGTGAAAAACGATGTCCTTTGTAGTGATGCAGGCTCACACCATCAATCAGCAATGGCGGTACAACAGGAATATCCATCGACTCAAGCTCCAGCGTAAAATCGTGTTCTTCGATAATCGTTTCATCTTGCCAGCGGTTGGGGCGGTAGAATTTAGCGACGATAGAATCGCTATCTTCAATGCCAATCTGATAGACTCGATTTTCATAAGAGTTCAGCCCCAGCTGATAACCATCACACAGAAAACCAATGCTCTCAATAGCTTGCAGCACCTGTTCGGGGCCAAGATCATAAAATGAGGCCGTTTGTCTGGATGGCGTCGAGGAAGAAGTCTGCTCTATCATGCCGACAGCGTATCGACAAACATTGAACTTGTCCGTTAGTTCTCTTTCAATGCGCTGTGAAATATTCATCCAATGACAAAAACTAATATGACAACGTCATGCAGAAAATAACAATGTGACACACATCACAGAGATAAACGCACAAACCTTCATGCTGCGCGAATGCAAAAAATAGATTTATATTCTCCCAGGGTTATTCAGATCGTACTCACCATCCTGATCTGGTTGACGGCAGCATTAGTTATGTCTGCCTGCTCCACACACAAAAAAAACACAACGACTTCTGCACCTGTTCAACTGGAAACCAGCAAAGCAAACGCGTCCGAATCAGCTAAAACCGTTGAACAGAAACACTCTGCTGTTGTTGAAAAACAACAAGAGACAACTGTCGTAAAAAGTGTACATCAGAAAAAGAGCGGTTTCTTTGCCCTTATGAAACCGATTGTCGTAGCTGAAAACAAACATATTTTGCAACAACGCCAACAGATCATGCATTTGAAAAGCCAGAAGCAGTTGAATGAACAGGATTTAGCAACGTTAAAAGCACTCTCTGTCACATACGGCATGACTATGGCAATAGCTCCTGATCATGCATTCTGGAACGCACTATTGAAGCGCGTAAATATCATCCCTATGGAGCTGGCACTGGTGCAAGCCGCCAATGAATCTGCCTGGGGCACCTCCCGCTTTGCCCGTGATGGTAATAACTATTTTGGCCAATGGTGTTATAGGAAGGGCTGCGGCATTGTGCCTGGTCAGCGTTCAAACGGTGCATCTCATGAAGTCAGACGTTTCAACGATGCGGCAGGCTCTGTGCATGCCTATATGAAAAACATCAACACCTCTCGTGCCTATCAATATTTGAGAAAAATTCGCAGTAGCTTGCAAAAACGGAATTTACCCATTAAAGCAGAACTGTTAGCCAATGGATTAAAACATTATTCCGAACGTGGCAAAGCGTATGTCAAAACGATCCGAACCATGATTCGTAGCAACAGAACATTAATCGCTCAGACTGACCCCATCAAACTAGTTCAGGGTGATGCCAGATAGAGTTGCCATCGCTCTCTTTATGAATGCGCTGCATCATTGAAAGGTGTGCTTGATGTTCATGCTCTTCAATCGGCAACGGTTCACGTTTCATCATACAGGCCGTTTCAGCTTGCTCATCACGACCGCGTGACTGCTCCGGCAGTTGAACAAAGCTTGATGCAGGAAGACTGGGAATATCCATACCGAGTGAGAACTGACGTCCACCAGTCATGCCCAGGTACACTTCAGCCAACAGTTCTGAATCCAGCAGCGCACCATGCAGGTCACGATGACCGCGTTCAACATCATAACGATCACACAACGCATCCAGATTGTTTCTCTGATTCGGATGCTTTTTACGTGCAAATGCAAGTGTATCAATCACAGGGATATCCTGAATATTAGGAAAGCCGTGCAAACGCAATTCATTCATAATGAAGCCCAAATCGAATGAAGCGTTATGAATCACCAGTGTCGCGCCTTCGATAAAATCAAGAAACTGCTGCGCAATATCTTTAAAGGTCGGCGCATTTCTCACTTTGGCATTATTAATGCCGTGAATGCGTACGACTTCAGCAGGAATATCGCGTTCAGGATTAATATAATGATGAAACACATGT
>CAYZJL010000174.1:0-4437 GCA_964478615.1 uncultured Zetaproteobacteria bacterium | reverse complement strand
GTGATAAAAGCAACACCACCCTCACCCACGTCGGACATCGAGATATGCTGCAAGATATCGCTCAATTGCGGTGAAATCTGAATCGGCACATTCACAGGATGGCGAATAAAGGCTCTGCGTTCATCACTCATATCAGCCTCGTTTACCCAGATATGCTGGTTCCAGCCCCATCTGACGGTAAGTGCGAAAACGTTCACGGGCAGCCTGCTTTAACTGCTCATCCCAGCCATCCACAAAATCCACGATATGGGCAAAACCCGACACATCCGGAGGAATTTCCAAACCACCATTGACCAGCACTGCCGGTTGATTATCACGCACAATCGATTTGGATAGAAGAATCGGCTGCTGAGCAGCCTCCTTCCTGTCTTCACCTGCAATAGCATGGGCAAGAAAAGATTCAGGATGAATCGTCCACAAGCGTTCATTCAGCTGCGCAGCAAAACCATCATCCGGGCATAAAATCAACACATGAGGTGTCAAACGACCACGTCTGAGCATCAGGTTACAAATACCTTCAACCCGATCAGGCCTGTCCAGCAGTTCAAAATGAACCTTCAGTTCCATATCTTCAGGCAAGTTTTCCCTTCCATACATGCATCAAAACAAACAATGCTGCTACCGGCATGATAAGTGCCAGCGATTGCGCCGTCGAGGGCTGCATATGATAACCCAGCCCCAACACAGCTGCTTGTACCGCAACAATAAAACCCGGTATTTTCCAGGCCCATTGAGACTCTTGCCAGGCATCCATTGGCCAGGATTTTGACCAGTGCCAGAACAGCCACATCGTGACCATGCCAAGCAGTAGTCCCACTGCAACATCCACAGGGAAATGTACCCCGCCATAAATGCGACCAATTGCAGCCAGCACAAACAGTCCGGCAATAGCCCAGCTTCGTAGCTCTGCACGTGACCAGATCAAAAAGGCCAGCAATACCATCACTCCATCCGAGGTTGAATGGCCGGATGGAAAGCTATGCGATGTAAGGCTGTGCCCCAACAGATGTACGTTATCCAGCACTGCCGGTGGCCGAGGCATATCAAAGATGCGTTTCAACAGCTGTGCAAACAGACCCGAAACGATAAATGCTGCCATTGAAGCAATACCAAGGCGCAAATGAAACAACATCAGCAATGAACAGAGCAATGAAATCACCAGCCCATCACCTAAACCGCTCACCACACCAAAAAACACATCGGCCACTGGGCCATGTGCATCATTAATCAAACGAAAGAGACCATGGGAATCGGAAGCTGTTTGCATGTCCAGCACACTACTCAAGTATCTATTACGATTCTAATTAAATCGTTTCAATGTACTGTTATAAAACATCTGTTACGCATCATCATGCAGTTCGTTTATAGTTCGGGTAAAGAATAAAATTATATGTGCAGCTATATCCAGCACACTGATGTAAGGACACTATAGATGGAATATCCCAGACCAATCGCAACATCCAATGAAGGTTGGATCATTGAAATTATTGATGCATACAAGGATGCAAAAGCAGCTATCCCTTTTGCTGAGGCGGCAGGAAAAACAATTTCCGATGCTGATCTATTCCATATGGCACCACTGGTCTGCCTGAAGTTTCGCGACCTATTGCGTTCAGAGGAATCTCGCACTAAAGCAAAAGATGCGGCCATGGGCAGTTATATGGCCAATCAGGAAGCAGGCAACCGTAACATGAACGATCCTGTCATCGCATTTTCATTATGTTATGTGATTGCCCATTATGGGCTTGGTCTATTGAGCGAAGAAAAGTGCCAAAGTATCCTGGCACTTGTTGAAACGCATTTAGAAAAAATTAAAACAGCGGTTGCTGATGAAACAGCTATTTAAAGCAGCTTAGCGATCGGGGCGAATGATTTACGGTGGATTGGACATGGGCCATGCATACGTAGTGCATCCATATGCACTTTGGTGCCATAACCCTTGTGTTTGCCGAATTGATAACCTGGAAATTGCACATCGTACATGGCCATCATGCGATCACGAACCACTTTGGCGACGATTGATGCTGCAGCAATCTCCTGTACGGAATCATCACCACCGATAATCGCTTCGGCAGGAATGGCCAGATCAGGCACACGATTACCATCGACCAGCACCCTGGTAGGTGTCACAGATAATCCCTGCACAGAACGACGCATCGATAACATCGTTGCATGCAGAATATTAAGCTGATCAATCTCTTCCAGTGATGCCATGGTGACCGAATAGGCCACGGCATGTGTGCGAATATGGTGATATAGCTTCAGACGTTTTTTCTCGGCGACTCTCTTCGAGTCCCTGTATTTACCCAAATAGGGATCATCGGGTGATAAAATCACCGCCGCAGTCACCACTGGCCCCGCCAGTGGCCCGCGCCCTACTTCATCGACACCTGCTAGCATAAAGATACTTTAGCCACAGATGGACGCAGATAAACACGGATGAAAAACATTATGATGGAAGCTTAAATTCACACCTACGCATAACTTTATCTCTTCAGGAACATCTAAATTCAACTGCATTTCTTTTAGCCGCGCAGACTGGCACTGAATTTTTTATCCATCGCAGCGATTATCGATTGGGATACCGCATCCGAATCTTCCTGCGTCAGCGTACGTTTAGCATCCAGCAAGGCAAAACGGATACCCAGACTAACAAAACCTTCCGGCACACCCTTACCATCATAACGATCGAAAATACGCGCATTGGTTAATAACTTACCTGCCGCGCTCTTCACTGTATTCAGAATCGCTTCTGATGAGACACCGCGCTCAAACAGGAATACCAGATCACGTTCCACACCCGGAAATTCCGGCAGTGGTGCAAATTTGGCTTTCTTACCGTCAGACAACAGATCCAGATTGATCTCTGCAACAAATACCGGCGCATCGATATCCAGAGCCGATGCAATGTCACCATCAACACGACCAATGCGACCAGCTTCCGCTCTGCCAACAAGGATTTTGGCACTCTGGCCAGCTTGCAGCCCCTGAATGCTATCATCAGCGATAAAACGACCAGTCAGACCACGCAGTGCCAACCATGCTTCAACCGCACCTTTCAGATCAAAGAAATCAGCCTGACGAGCATGAGCAAACCACTCATCCTGCTCGATGTCACCACTCATTAACCATGCAATAACGTTTGTTTCATCATGATTACAGTCTGCTCTGCTATTTTTCAGATAGACACGACCCTGCTCAACCAGTGCTACACCCGGCTGCTGACGGTTCATATTGTATTGCGCTGTATTCAACAGACCAGGCCAAACAGATCGGCGCATCACACTCATCGCATCGGAAATCGGATTTTGTAGGACAATATCCAAATCATCCTTAGCCACAAACAGACGCTGCTCGTCAGCTGAAATAAAGGCGTAATTGATCACCTGCAAGAAACCGGCCCCGACCGCATCATGTACAGAGCGATCAGGATTAGCAGGTACGGTTGTTGCCAATGGAGGCAGCAGTTCAGGTATTTTATCAAAGCCAATCACACGCGCATACTCTTCAGAAATATCTTCCGGAATCGTAATATCGTGACGGAATGACGGTACACGCAAGACAAGAACATCACCATCGCGCTGAATTTCAAAGCCCATACGTGCCAACACGTCATCAACTGCAACAGGCACTTCAATGCCCAAACGCGTTTCAATACGCGCAACAGAAGCTTTGACAAGATGCCCGCCATTAATTTGAGCCGCATCACCACGAACAGTGATCTCAGAAGCTGAACCACCATACAGATCAAGGATCAAATTGGTCGCACGCTGCATGGCCACAGCCACCATGGCCGGATCAACACCACGCTCAAAACGCATGGAAGCTTCACTCACCATGGCATAGATACGACGTGTTTCACTGATTCGCGCAGGACGGAAGAAAGCGGATTCCAAAACGATATTGGTCGTCGCTACAGTCACGCCTGTTGGCTCTGAACCCATAATACCGGCCAGAGCGATGGCACTGGACGCATCTGCTACCAGCAGATCACCAGCATTCAATATGAGCTCACGGCCATCAAGAGCTGAAAACGCTTCATCCCCAGCAGCTGAAGATACGCTGATATCACCTGTTAATGTATCCGCATCAAAGGCATGCATAGGCTGACCCAGATCAAGCATGATGCTGTTGAGCACATCGACGACGCCATTAATCGGACGCTGACCGGCTTGAATCAACTTGCTCTGCATCCAGGCAGGTGAATCGGCAACCGTGATACCCTGAATCCTTCTTACCATATAGACAGGAGAGTCCTGCGTGGCCGTTACCGTCACAGCAGGTGCTGCAACAGCCTTGTCGGTTTGAACCTCATGCACATCGATATCATGCAGTGGCAGACCTGCATCAGCAGCCAGATCACGCGCAATACCGCGCACGTTCATACAATCACCACGATTTGGTGTGATGGAGAGATCAAATACCGCTTCTTCAAGC
>CAYZJL010000173.1:0-4440 GCA_964478615.1 uncultured Zetaproteobacteria bacterium | reverse complement strand
ATATCAAAGAATCAAACAATGAGTCATCAAAAACAATCTCGAACGAATATGCCTATTTCACGTAGATTCAGAATCTTCAAAAAACCAGCGCACTTCCGACAAATCATCTCTGATCGGTGCGGCAGGTAAATTGCGTGCAACTTCCGGCCCATATGATTTACCATACAAACGCGAATCCAACAGAGCCATCACACCACGATCATCCATGGAACGAATCAAACGACCTGTCCCCTGCCGCAGCACGGCAATCGCTTCGGGTAGTTGAATATCACTAAAGCCTCGCCCACCTGCTTCTTCACACTTCTTAATACGGGCCTTCAACAGTGGATCATTGGGTGGTGTGAACGGCATTTTATCGATAATCACCAAACTCAACGCTTCACCCGGCACGTCCACCCCTTCCCAAAAGCTGCGTGTACCACACAATACGGAATGGGTATCGGTACGGAACGTTTCAAGAATGGCATCACGGCTGCCGCTTTCACCCTGCACCAACACATTCCATGGCAAACGGTTGCTCAACTCAGGCCCAACCCGATTTAACATTTTCCACGATGTAAACAGTACAAACGCACGTCCATGTGAAGCACGAATTAACGTTTCAATCTCATTGATCATGGCCTCAATGCCCAGTTCCGAGAATGGATCGGGCATGTGGCGAGGCAGATATATCATCGCCTGTTTGGCATAGTTGAATGGGGAGGGGTGAAACACTTCCAATGCATCGTTCAAGCCCAGACGCTCTTTTGCATAATCAAAACGCCCGGACACACGCAACGTTGCCGATGATAGTACAAAAGCAGCTTTTCTATGCCAAAGATGCTCGCGTAATACTGGCCCTGTCTCAACCGGTGCTACAGTATGTTTGCGCATATCTCCTTCACCATCGCTCCAACCGACAAAACCATCAGCAGGTTGCATCACCATTGCAATTTCTTGCGCAATTTGATCGGCACGATCAGCCAACCTGGCAAAATCTTCGCTACGCTCACGTCGTGACTCTGCCAGTATAAGCATATCAGCCCAGGCATGCTCAAGCTCATCCAGAGGTGTTTTAAGATATGCATCAAGTACCGTCTTACCTTCTGCCGTCACATCCTTTTTAAGGGCCGGTTCATCCCCCACTTGATCCAGCAATGCCTGCATATCATTCAGCCATTGGATAAATTTCATACGTGTGAGCTGCACACCAAAATGCTGGCAGGCCAACTCAGGCAGTGCATGCGCTTCATCCAGCACATAGGCATCGAAATCAGGTAACAGCTCACCAAAGTCACCCGCCTTAAGCGACGCATCAGCCAGTAACAGGCTATGATTGGTCACCACAATATCTGCTGATTGTGCCTTTTGCCGTGCTTTCATGAGCGGGCAATGTTCAAAATCTCCACATTGAGAACCCAGACACTGATCTCCCGTTGCTGTCACCATCTGCCCGATACCCTTGGAGAACACATCAAAGGGTAGAGCTGCCAGATCACCATCTTTACTCTTTTGTGACCACTCCAGCACTGCCAACATCGACTTTTTGGCCCATATCTCTAATTGAGGAGCGGCTATAAAACGGCTCAAGCGTTGCGGACATAAGTAGTTACTGCGTCCTTTTAACAATGCCACACGTCGCTTGGCACCAAGCACTTTCTGCACCATCGGCAAATCACGGTGTACCAACTGATCCTGAAGCGCACGGGTATGGGTGGAAATTAGAATTTTTTGTGTAGAGCGCAGGGCTGGAATCAAATAGGCCAGTGTTTTACCCGTGCCTGTTTCTGCTTCTGCCAGCAGTACATCACCAGCATCAAATGCATTGGCAATCTCTTCCGACAATTTAATTTGCTCATCTCTGCGCGCATAACCGGGCAGATCAGTTGCTAGCGGTGAGTTGTCAGAGAAATCACGTCGAACCTGTTCAATGAGCTTAATCATTGATCTGCAAAAGATGCAAACAGGCAACATCATGACCATTATTGTGAACATGCAGTCCACCATCAAAGGCGGCACACGCTTCAGTGGCAAAAGGACAACGGGGTTGATAAGCGCAGCCTGTGTCAGCGGTGGCCTCAGTCGTCCGATTGCCATCAACAGCTATTGATTGGCGTTCGCTGGGATGAGCAATAGGACGTGCATCAAGCAACGCGCGCGTATAGGGGTGCTGTGGATGTTCGAACACATCAACCACTGAGCCTTGCTCAACAATGCGGCCAGCAAACATCACTGCAACCCGATCTGCAATATGGCGCACCACAGACAGATCATGTGAAATAAATAGATAGGCCAGGCCTTTGGCACGCTGAATATCTTTTAACAGATTAAGAATCTGCGCCTGTACCGATACATCGAGCGCCGATACAGGCTCATCCAGAGCCAGCACTTTAGGCTCTACAATCAGAGCACGTGCAATACCGATACGTTGACGCTGACCACCAGAGAACTGATGCGGATAGCGATCCATACCCGATGCATCCAAACCGCAGAGTGATAATGTTTCGGCAACCTTCTGACGGCGTTGCGCTTGTGATAGTGCTGGCTGATGCACACGCAGACCTTCTGCCACTGTCTGCCATATTTTCATGCGCGGATTCAAGCTGGCAAATGGATCCTGAAAGACCATCTGAATATGGCTGCGGCGTTGCCTCAACGCCTTGCCTGATAGCGATGAAACATCATCAGAATCCCACAATACGCTGCCTGAGTCACTCTTTAACAAACGCATTGCCAAGCGCGCTGTTGTTGACTTGCCACTGCCTGATTCACCAACAATGGCCAGTGTCTCTCCAGCCTTCAGTTGAAATGAAACATCATTAACAGCCCATTTTTCTTTGCCAATGGAGCGAAACATGCCTCCGGCTGCAAAGGTTTTATTCAGCGCGTTTACTTCCAGTACGCTCATGATTCAATCATCCTCTGGCGCCGCACTAACATGCAGGCAGCGGGCAATATGCTTTGCATCTTGCCAGAGGTTGGCTGCCAAAGTGCCCTGTTTACAATCGTTCTGTACCAACGGACAGCGATCTGCAAAATGGCAGCCTTGCGGCCATTGGCCCGGTTGAGGTACCTGTCCACCAATCACGGGCAGTGCATGCCCCGCTTCAGAGACCTCAGGTCTGCACCCCATCAATGCACGGGTATATGGGTGGGCCGGTTGATTAAATATATCACTAACAGGTCCTGATTCAACAATCTGGCCAGCATACATCACCGCTACATCATCACACATTTCAGCCACCAGACCGAAATCATGGGTTACCAATAACAGGCCAAGATTACGTTTTTTCTGTAAATTCAATAACAGCGCAATAATGCGTTTCTGAACAGACACATCGAGCGCTGTTGTCGGTTCATCAGCAATAATATAATCAGGATCTGCCGCCATCGCCATAGCAATGAGCACACGCTGACGCATACCACCGGATAGCGCATCAGGATACTGCTGCAACAACTGTTGGGTGTCTTCCATACCAACATCATCCAACAACGCCGCAGCGCGTACCGTGGCTTGTTTTTTATCCATATCCAGATGCAGTCGAATCACTTCGATAATCTGGCTGCCAATCGTAAATACCGGATTGAGTGCTGTCATGGGCTCTTGAAACACCATCGCAACACGACCACCACGCATTTGGCGCAGTGATTCATCACTCATCTCAAACAGGCTATCCCCATCAAGCAGAATATCACCCTTACTTTTTTTAACGCCCTGATGCTCACCCAGACGCAGGATAGATTGTGCCGTTAACGATTTACCACAACCGGACTCTCCCACCAGCCCCAGTACACGTCCGGCCTCAAGTTTGAGTGAGAGCGAGGAAACCGCCTCGACAGACGCTCCTTGTATGGTAACCGATAATGATAGATCTCGAATTTCAAGCATGGCGGAAGTGTGACGCAAGCATGCTACTGTTGCTACAATTGATATGTAGAAACCTCTGGGTTTCTTTCGGGCATCATATTTCGGATTGGGCCGGGTGTATGGGCAGGTATTACGTAACATGATGTGTTTGAATCTGAAGAAAGCGGCCAACATGCACTGATCACCATCCCCTATATGTCAGCCTTGTTGTATGTTAAACCTTGAATCTGCTTTTCCAGCCTCGTTTCTCTACACGGCGAACATTTGCTACAGATTTTAGTTTCAGCAGGAATGGCATGAGCCGCTCCAGCTCCATATCATGTTGATCTCCTGTATAAGGGCTGATGCGAATTACATTACCATAATGGCGTGACAGGTTTTCTGGCTTATCTTCCACCATCAACACCCGATCCAGATCCCAGCCTTTCTTGCGCACCTTTTTCAAATCTTTAATCCACTGGAATTCACCCGCAAAATTTTCGCCTCTTGGCGTACAGCGCTCCCTGCACCAGATGAATTCAAACGGATAATCCGTTCCACCCAAAATCCGATATGGCTATTGAGAGTTGGACATTTTCGAGTTTGAATAGTAT
>CAYZJL010000172.1:0-4468 GCA_964478615.1 uncultured Zetaproteobacteria bacterium | reverse complement strand
CTGATTTGTTCGAGAGCAAGGCAGAAAAGCGCAGCTTACTACTGTAAGTGAGCATTTTCTAACGCAGCTATCGGACAAATCAGTGGTGAGCTAAATAGTTACGTTTTGATTTGTGCCATACGTTGGATAATGGTATCCGGATTAACCGGTTTGGATATAAAATCATCCATGCCGGCCAACAGACATTGCTCCGCCACCTCTTCCAGCACGTGAGCCGATAAACCAATAATGCATAGATGGGGCCGGCTCGAACCTTGTACAGCACCTTCTGCAGCACCTCGTTCAAATTGACGAATGCGCTGTGTCAATTCAATGCCATTTAGACCAGGCATACGAATATCCGTCAGCAACACATCATAATGCTGTTGTTGAAACATTTCCCACGCTTGCAAGCCATGTTCCGCCTCGTCAACAATGCAGCCATGGGGTTTTAAGCTTTCCACTGCAATCCTGCGCCCAATCGGATCATCCTCGGCCAATAACACACGCAATGATTCTAAGCCCTCGCCCGTTTCCCCATCAATATCCGCCCCGTCTAACTGCTTAAAGAGCACACGCATATCCTGCATATTGATCTGATGAGATACATACTTCGGAGCAACTTCGGTAAGAGGCAACTCCACCTCAAACCGGCTGCCCTTACCCACTTCACTCGTTACCGAAAGATGACCATACATCATGGTGACAAATTTTTGCGCGATGGTCGTACCCAAGCCCGTCCCCTTGCGTTCAGGGGATTCCGATAACTGTACAAACGGTTTAAATAGTGCATCGAGCTGATCGGCTGGAATACCAATGCCATTATCGATCACTGCAAGGTACAAATCGCCCTCGTTGTAATGCGCATGCAGTTCAACACAGCCGCCCACATCCGTAAACTTCAACGCATTACCCAATAGATTCAGCAACACCTGCCGCAAACGTTTTTCATCGCCAGTGATCAAGACGGGGATCTGAACACATTGCAATGTAAGCTCAATCTTTTTTTCGTACGCCAGCATTAGAAATGGGTAAAGCGCATCCTGCAAACACTGGTACAAATCAAACTGTTTCTGCTCCAGCTCAATTTTTCCCGCTTCGATTTTGCTTAAATCCAGCACATCATCAATCAAGGAACTCAATACATGCGATGAATGCTGAGCCAGATCCAGCAACTGCTTATGCTCATCGCTTAAATAGTGCGCTCCTTTGGCCAGCATGCTCTGCATGCCAATAATGCCATGCAATGGCGTACGCAGCTCATGGCTCATAGTCGCTAAAAAAGTGCTTTTTGCGTCCGATGCATGGTTGGCATGATCAGCTTTCAGCCGGAGTTCCTCATACAATATCTTTTGACTCAATACCGCTTGGATATGATTGGCAAATTCAAGCAACTGCAATTGCTCGGCTTTACTCCACTGCCGCTCTCTATCGCACTGATGCACGCCGAAACACCAAAATGCATCGTTAGGCACATGCAGACGAAGCATCATTTCCGACTGGACCGCATAACGATTGATCAACACCTCGGGATCACCGAGGATATTCATTGAGCCAATCCGAACAAACGCTTCTGTATAACTCAATTGCTCAAACACCTTGAGTAATTCAGCATCCATCGCTACATAGTCTTTCGCCTCAAATGCTCCCGGATACATTGGCACCGTAGCCTCAAAGGGCACATGCCACACGCGTTTACTATCCAGCACCCTGCACAACCAAACGCGGCTACACTGAAAATGATCCAACATCACCTGCAATGCATCGCTTAAACCTTGTTCGTATGAGGAGTGCAGAAGGGCAGTGGTGATCGCATGATGCACCGCCATAGCATCATACTTCTGTTGCAGTTCCTGCCTAGTGCTGTGGAGCAACACTGCCTGCTGTTTTTTATTTCGCGCAATCAAAAATGCCGCGCTAGAGAACAACAAAAAACCAAAATAAACACTCATGACTTCAATATGGCTATAGGCATTCATGATATCACCACTATTGATTGCAAGCATACACACTATAGCTGCGCCGATGAGAAACGCAGCCGTATAGTTGTGCCCTGAACGCATATCGAGCAAGAAATAACAGAGCAAGGGGAACACACCAAGTAAGACCACATTATGGTCAGCTGAACCAACTTGAAATTCAAGACCAATCAAGACAAGTATCATACCTAAGAATATTGATACAAAGCCATGTACGCCAAGCCATGCCTTGCATACCATAAATGAACACAACGCCGATACCCCTCCGGCACACAGCATGATGATTGCGCTTGGCAAGGCGGCATAATGATATTCCAGCATAGCAAATAGAAGAAAAAATATTGCCCCAATATTGCCCACCAGAATGACCGACTGACAGGGAGTAGCCTGAATTTCTAACCGAGTCGTACGGTCAGACATAGCGTAGAAAGAATACGTTGATCATGATGCTCCAAGGATTACCATTATTTTAATGCGAGATTATTTCAAAGCATCCGCAATAAAAACCATAACCTGAATGTGTCAATACAATATGTACCCTAAAACCACCTTCACCCTCTCAATACTTGCTGGATATGGTTATTCAACACATCCCACGCGATAGGCTTGTTAAATAGCACACTGTTTTCTATCTTCTCATGCTTACCCGGAATGCTTTCACTATCGTAGCCAGTCAAAAATATAATAGGTAGATCAGCATTGATTTGCCTTATCCGTTCGGCCAGCTCGCTACCACTCTGCAACGGCATGATCATATCCATGATCGCAACATTGATCTGCTGCTGGTGTGTCTCAAATAGTTCAAATCCCTCAAGCCCATTTCCGGCCACAAACACCTTATAGCCCATCGCTTCTAATACTTCGGCCATCGTTTCTCTGATCTGCTTTTCATCATCAACCAATAAAATACAAGCTTGTTGTTCCGCTATGCCAGTGCCTGGCCGTTTCGCAGCTTCCGGGAGAGTGCTTTGCGCTTTCAGTAAGGGCATATACATGTGTACCACAGTGCCTTCATTTTCAACGGAAATAATATCCACAGACCCATGATGCATTTGCATCGCACCATACACCATGGTTAGACCCAAGCCTGTGCCCTGACCAATCTCTTTGGTGGTAAAAAATGGTTCATACAAGTGTTTAAGTTGCTCCCTCGCAATCCCGCAGCCATTATCTTCAACACTGATATGCACATATTCCCCGATAGCCATGTGGGGATGGGCATCCGCAAAGGCTGCATCGGCATGAAAGCACTGCAATCGAACAATAATCTTAGGTTCAGGTTGCAACACCAGCGCATCAAGTGAATTATTAAGGATATTCATCAGCACTTGCTGCAGTTGTCTGGCATCGCCTTTAATCATCAGTTTCTCAATGCATAACTCCTGCGTCAGAGAAATAGTTGCAGGTACTGAGGGAGCCATCAAGCGAAGTGCTGAGGATATAAAATCATCGGCAGGGATTGCTTGCATGCTGACCATACCCTTGCGGGCAAAGGTGAGCAGTTGCTGAATCATTTCAGCGGCATCCATGGTCAGTCGATCGACTTTTGCCAGCTTTTCATGTACATCAATATCGGTTGTCTGCATGCGCGCCAAATAGAGATTCCCTGTCATGCCCGCCAGTAGATTATTAAAATGATGGGCGATACCGCCAACCAGTGTGCCAATGGCTTCCATCTTTTGTGCCTGATGAAATTGTTCTTCCATTTTCTCCAGCGCACTCAAATCCGCATGAATACCTATAAAGTGCGTCAAGCCGGATTGCTCTTCTGGATCATCAAATATGGGGGAAATGGTCAACATCACAGAAAAAAAACTACCATCTTTACGTTTATCAATGACTTTACCATGCCAAATCCTACCGCCAGTAATCGTATCCCACATCGACTGATAAAATGCATCATCCTGTTTTCCGCTTTTTAGGATTGCCGGTGTATGACCAATAGCCTCTTCAGCACTATAACCGGTCAACCGTGTAAAGGCCGGATTAACATATTCAATCACACCATTGTGATCGGTGATCAACATCGACTCTCCAGCATGGGTCACAGCACTAGTGAGCTTTTGCAGCTCTGCAGTACGCTGTAACACCAGATATTCAAAATCTTGCTCTTGCTGCTTGCGTTCACTGATATTGCGCATGGTCAACATCATTTTTACGCCATCGCCAGCATCATTCAGCAACGAAAGCGCCAGCTCAACTGGAAACACATGCCCATCATCATGACGAGCTTGTGTTTCAATCTGGCGCGGAGCTGTGCGACGCTCTTGCATATGATCACCAAGTACACACCCATAGGTTTTTTCGAGCAAACATCTGTAATCGGAAATCAATGCCGCCACATTCATACCTTGCCAAGCATCATCCGCGTAGCCGAAAACACGTGATGCGGCCGGATTAGCTGCCTCGATATGCCCATCATGATCGGCCAGAACAATGGCATCAAAGGCATACTCCATCATCTGTTTGCGCATATATTCACTTCTCTGCAGTGCATCATTATCCATAGC
>CAYZJL010000171.1:0-4472 GCA_964478615.1 uncultured Zetaproteobacteria bacterium | reverse complement strand
TGAATGCTGATGTCAAAGGTGATGCCTATGAAGGGCTGCTTGAAAAGAACGCACAGGATACCAAGTCTGGTGCTGGTCAATATTTCACACCACGGCCTTTAATCGAAGCCATTGTTGATGTGATGCAGCCTAAACTTGGTGAAACCATTTGTGACCCTGCATGTGGCACCGGTGCTAGAGGTTTCAAGCGAGCTTAGATGCAAGTGACTCTGTATCAAGGTGATCGGATGGTTATGGTGCTTACTTTATAAGTTACAAAGGTTTTCAGGGGAATGAGATGAAGAAAAAAATGAGTATGACCAGCAAGATTATGATCTGGATGGTTGCAGGTCTGATTGTGGGTAGCCTGATCAATAATTTTGCAGCTGAGAGTGCATGGGTGCAGGGCTATCTGGTGATGGGGCTGTTTCATGTGGTGGGTGCGATCTTTATCAGCATGTTGAAGATGCTGGTGGTGCCATTGGTAACATTCTCGCTGATTTGTGGTGTCTGTGGCATTGGTGACCTGAGCAAGCTAGGGCGTGTGGGTGGTAAAGCCTTTGCTCTGTTTATGCTGACTACGGCATTGGCCATTACGCTGGCCATTACGATTGCAACATTCTTTGCGCCGGGTGAAGGGTTTGAGCTTGCATCCACTACTTCCGGTTCGTTTACTGCACCTGTTGCACCACCATTGAGTCAGGTGTTTATTGATCTGGTGCCGAGTAACCCGGTGGCTGCATATGCCGAGGGCAATATGTTGCAGATCATCTTTTTCACCATCCTGTTTGCGGTCTGTGTCCTGATGATTGGAGAAAAAGGGCAACCGATTATCGATTTGTCTGAGCGATTGAACAGCGTGATGATGGAAGTGGTGAATGTGGTGATGCATGTGGCCCCTATCGGCGTGTTTGCATTGATGGCCAAAACCTTTGCCTTGCAGGGCATCGACATGATTGTGCCGATGCTTGGTTATTTTGTGGTGCTGGTGTTTATTCTTATGCTGCATGCCTGCGGCACATTGATGCTTTTACTCAAGCTGCTTGGCCGTGTTAGCCCGATACAGTTTTTGCGTAAAATGCGTTCGGCCCAAATCTTTGCATTTAGTACTTCCAGCTCAAATGCGACGATCCCTGTGACGCTTCAATGTGTTGAAAAACGTATCGGCGTGGATAATTCAACCGCATCATTTGTAGTGCCGTTTGGGGCGACCATCAACATGGATGGTACGGCGATTATGCAAGGGGTGGCGACAGTATTTATCGCCAATGTGTATGGCATTGACCTTGGTTTATCGGGTTATCTCACGGTGATTGCCATGTCTGTGCTGGCTTCAATCGGCACGGCGGGTGTGCCCGGAGTTGGCCTGATTATGCTGGCGATGGTGTTTAATCAGGTCGGTTTGCCGGTTGAAGGCATTGCATTGATTATCGGTGTTGATCGTCTGCTTGATATGGTGCGTACAAGTGTAAATGTCACTGGCGATGCTGTTATTACTACGATTGTGGCGCGCAGTGAAAATAGTATTGATTTGGACGTTTTTAACGATCCTGATGCTGGCCATGCGAAACGTGTAACGTTGCCAACACGCCTGATTGTTTGAAAATAATTTGTTCTTGTAACAGGGGCTTGTACAATATGGTCAATGCGTATTTTACTGGTAG
Source organism: uncultured Zetaproteobacteria bacterium (assembly GCA_964478615.1). GTDB lineage: Bacteria > Pseudomonadota > Zetaproteobacteria > Mariprofundales > Mariprofundaceae > Mariprofundus. The sequence continues at coordinate 2,829 of CAYZJL010000171.1, read as the reverse complement.
AGGACGACAAGTGTCAGGCTGAATTTATTCGGCGAGGGTTGGAGCAGGAAGGTGCTTGTGTCGATCATGCAGCTGATGGTGAACAGGGGCTTATTCTGGCTTTGTCATCCCCTTATGACCTGTTTGTTTTTGACCTGATGTTACCGCTCAGAGATGGTTTATCGCTAATTCATGAGGTTCGGGCAAAGGGTGTTAGTACACCTATATTGATACTCAGTGCCCGTAATTCAGTAGATAACCGGGTAGAGGGATTGCGAGCTGGCGGTGATGATTACCTGATTAAGCCATTTGCATTTTCCGAGTTTATAGCACGGTTGGATGCTCTACAGCGACGGGCAACCGGATTGGCTGAACCGGCCTGTTTGAGCGTGGCTGACTTACAGATCGATGTGCAACGGCACAAAGTGTTTCGCGGTGGCAATTCTATTGACCTGCAACCCAAAGAATACCTCCTGCTGGAATACCTGATGCGCAATGCCGGACGTGTGGTCTCCAAAACCATGATTATGGAGCATGTCTGGGATTATAATTTTGATCCGCAAACCAATGTGGTTGAAGCACGTATTTCAAGGTTGCGCGAAAAAGTGGATCGACCGTTTGCATGCAGCCTGATTCATACTGTACGTGGAATCGGCTATGTGTTGGAGAAACACGAACCATGATTAAGACATTGCGACTGCGCCTTACCCTGTGGCATGCCTCTGTTTTTGCTGTTCTGGCATTACTCGTGTTTGCAATGGCCTACTATATGGTCAGCCATCAGTTGTTACATGCTGTTGATATTGATTTAGAGGACACTGCACAGGAGTTTGCCGAGCGTCTGGAGGTCGGTGGCTTAACAGCTCTGAAAATGGAAATTGACAGTGAAACTGCATCGCATGGCGATGATCTGTTTTTTGCCCGCTTACTGGATAAGCAGGGGCGAATACAAATCGAACAATTGTCTTCCGAATGGGCATTTCCTATCCCGCGACCGGATCAATCCAGACGTACCATACAATGGTATGATGCCGGTGCAGGTATGAACGGTGGTCCGGTCAGGCTAATGGCACTGCCTGTCGGGGATTCAGGCTGGATTGAGATCGGACTGTCCCTGACCGAATATGAATCGCAAATGCATCAGATGCGCACAGTATTTGCATTCTCGCTACTGGTGATGGTGCTGCTGGGAGTGTTTGCCAGCTGGCTGCAACTAAGGAGCGTATTTCGTAGTGTTGAACAGGTGCGGCGCACGGCTCTTGGTATTAGCGAAGGGGATCTGGATCGGCGCATCGCATTGCCAGGACAGGGACAGGAGTTATCTGATCTGGCCCATAGTTTCAATGCAATGCTGGATCGCATTCAACTGCTACTGGGGGAGATGCGTGATGTCAGTAATCATATTGCCCACGATTTGCGCACACCTGTTTCCCGTATGCGAGGATTGGCTGAAACCAGCCTGACAGCAGCTTACGCCACAGACAAAGAACAGCTAAGCGCTCAGAGCGAAGCTCTGGCAGCCATTGTAGGGGAATCGGAACAACTGGGTGAAATGATCAACACCATGCTGGAGATTGCTCAAACTGACGCAGGCCTGATTCAACAGCATAAGCAGCAGGTGGACCTGGCAGCTGTACTGCGTGAAGCCCATGATCTGTTTCTGCCTGTTGCAGAGGATATCGGCATCGTTCTCTCGATTGATCTACCCAATCAATGTTTGTCAGTGACAGGCAACAAGGCCCGCTTGCAGCGGGCGGTTTCCAACCTGGTCGACAATGCGCTGAAATTTTCATCAGCGGCAGGTCAGGTCTATCTGACTGCTAAAGTCGACCAGGGTTCAGTGCTTGTGAGCATCCGCGATCATGGCATTGGTATTTCTACTGATGATCAGGCCCATATCTTCGAACGCTTTTATCGTTCTGATCAGAGTCGCAGCAAACCCGGTAACGGGCTGGGCTTAAGTTATGCGATGAGCATCATTCGTAACCATGGCGGCAGCATATTGGTCGAAAGCAGCCTGGGTTCAGGCAGCACCTTTAGCATCCGTCTGCCATTGGTATAAAACATAACCAAATGGTCATGTAGCGACCAGCTTCTGGCCATATAGCAATGGTAGTATCGCCTCCGCTCAATGACTCAGGAGGTATTGATGAATCCACAGAAGCGCTATTATTTTTCACAGGTACTCAGTTGTATCTTTCTAATGAATCGTAAGAAACTGATCTTATCAATTATTGCAGGGGTGATGACTATCTCACCTGTCTACGCGATAGCGCATGCTGCTGAAGCGGGTGAAATGAAGACAAGTATTGCTGTGACTCTTAAAGGTATTCCCGAAGATGTTGAGCATGGATCTATCAAGGTGGATGAAGATGCACCGGAAGAGCAATTGATCAGGCTAGCGACTGTCAGCATTGATCAGGCGATCACCACTGCCTATCAGATTTTACAGGGACAAATCATCAAAGCCAAATTGGACGAAGCATAAGGTTTTTTAGTTTGGGCGGTGGAAGTGGCTTTTGAAGATGGCTCAGTAGTGGAGTTAAAAATAGATGCCGGAAATGGGAAACTGCTGGCAGCCGAGCAAGATGACGAAGATGCATGGTGGCAGTTTTGGGATTAAATATGATGAACATAAGTAAGAAAGTAGTTTTTGTATCAATCTTGGTAACAGGGATCGCAATTTTTTCAGCATATTCTAAGCCCATGGCCAATATGCAACTCATGCGCGCCTTAACTGCCATGGAATCACCTGCTGAAGATATGCTGGATGCAATTGAAAGCAAGGACACGCATAAACTGCATTCATTATATCAGAAATTAAACATCTCAATGGAGAAGCTTAATAAT
>CAYZJL010000170.1:0-4480 GCA_964478615.1 uncultured Zetaproteobacteria bacterium | reverse complement strand
ATCGCCCCACGTTCTGGCTGTGTAGTCCTCAATCTCTGCCATATCCTGGATTGCCCGATCAGATAACTTGACCTGGATTTCAGCCATTTCTTATTGTTCGCCCCTGACGTTTTATTCCCTCAAATAAATCGTGCAGCTCGGTTTTGCCAAACAGTGTGGATTCATTACCATCCAGTTGATCCAATCCGGCTTTGACCTCTGAGTGTAAGCGATTGGTCTTTATCATCTTATACTCTTCAACAGACATCAGGACTGCAACGGGTCTCCCATGTTTTTCAATGGCAACCGGTTCACGTTGTGCGGCATCCATCAAACTACCAAATCGATTTTTTGCTTCTCGTGCGGCTATAGTTTTCATGAGCATCTCCTAAAAAAGCCATAATAGCTCTTATAGCTTTATGCGGCAACAGCAATTGGTTATCAAAAAAAGCAATAGACCCCGTTCTCTTGTTCATGCATGGCAGCCGTCAGCATGCCTTACAGCAATTCGACACCCTCAACCTCATACAGGTAGTCCGACTCATCCAACGACTCTCTGACATTTCTTTTATGAGTCTGTATGCTTTCCAGCCATGAGGGATATTTTACAACTTCACCCACATTCTCAGCAGCAATGTTCACTAACCGGGCTCTATTTAAAACTGAACCTGCATCAAGAGGCACAGCAATCTGATCTGCTTATTTATGCCAATTATATAAGTAGCGTCGATGGGCGTATTTCATTGCGCGATGCCGAATCTGGTGAATTCATGGTACCAGCCAGCATTGCCAACGGCCGTGATTGGCGCTTATATCAGGAGCTGGCAGCGCAAGCCGATATCATGATCACCTCCGCACGTTATTTTCGCCAATTGGCTATGGGTAAAGCACAAGACCTGCTGCCCGTTGGAACTGCACCTGAATATGCCGATCTGGCTGAATGGCGCGTGCAACAGGGTCTAAACAGACAGCCTGATGTCGTCATCATCTCCAACTCACTGGATATTCCTGCCAATGCTTTGGCACAACTGGAGGATCGGCGCGTCATCATTTGCACCAGTGAACAGGCCGATGTTCAAAAGGTAAATCAACTGCAAGCATCCGGTTTCACAGTACTGATCGCTGGCACACAACAGGTCGAAGGCAAACGTTTCAAACAGTGTCTAATCAATCTAGGTTATCGTAGTGCCTATATGATTGCAGGCCCTGAAGTGCATCGTACATTACTCAATGATCACGTGCTGGACCGTCTGTTTTTAACGACACGCTTAAACCTTCTGGCTGGTGATGATTTTCACACCATCTTGAACGGTAGCCTGGCCAATCCGGCTGAATTAGAGCTATTATCACTCTATATGGATAGAGACGCATCCAGCCAACAACTGTTTGCACAATATGCACTAACGAACAGAGAGGAAAACAGATGATCACCATGTACGGCATTCCAAATTGCGACACAATAAAGAAGGCGCGCAAGTGGCTCGATGCAAACAATATCGACTACCGCTTCCATAATTACAAAAAAGACGGCATTGAAGCTGACATGCTGGCGCAATGGATTGATCAGCTTGGCTGGGAAGCTTTATTAAACAGACGCGGTACAACTTGGCGCAAACTCTCTGATGAACTCAAAAACGATATTGATCATGACAAAGCCATCGCATTGATGTGTGAACACACGTCCATGATCAAGCGTCCCGTATTGGTTTATGGCAATCACATCGAGGCAGGGTTCTCTGACAAGCGCTATAAAGACCTGTTCGCATGAAACAACACCACCATCAAAAGATTGAAATCGCAGGCCCTGCGGGGGTATTACAAGCGCTCTATCAAAAAGGCGGTTTGAACAAACCATCCGTTGTTGTATGCCACCCACATCCACAATATGGCGGTACGATGCGCAATAAAGTGGTCTACTGGATTGCCAGGGCATTTGAAGATGCCGGCTGCTCGGTGTTGCGATTTAATTTCCGGGGTGTCGAGCAATCTGAAGGCGAATGGGATGAAGGAGATGGTGAAGCAGATGATGCATCCGCAGCACTGAATTGGCTGCACGCTCAACATCCCAACGCACCATTATGGATGGCAGGATTCTCATTTGGCTGTTATGCCGGCTTGCAGGCGGCCCGAAAAGATCAAAGGGTATCGCGCCTGTTTGCCGTTGCTCCGGCAGTGAACCTATGGTCATTTTCTTTCATGCGTGGAGAGCAACGCCCCTTCACAGTGGTATCAGGAACAGCAGATGAAATTGTACCTTTTGAACAGGTCTGCATGAATATAAGAGGAGAGAACAACATCGACTTTCATAGCATCGAAGGGGCTGGACACTTTTTTCCTGAGCATAAGGATCAGATGATCTCGGCATTGATGAGCAGTGTGAACGTTTAACAGTCTGATAGTGATGGCTTAAAGCGATGCGTTTATCAGCGTTATGAAACAGCTTCAGGTTAGTTTATTTCACAAGAGTACTGATCAGCCTGTCAAGATCATTCGGATTAAATGGTTTACTGATTAAGATGGTGTTTTCCATCTTACGGGTCTCTTCTGTCACCAAAGATTGATCATAACCAGTAGCATAAATCACTGGCAGGTCAGGCCTCAACAGGCGCATTTTTTTGGATGCAGCCACCCCATCCATATGTGGCATCACAATATCAGTTATAAGAATATCCCAACGGTCGGGCTGTTCTTCAAAGGCCTCACAGGCTGCACGCCCATCAGAAGCAATGCTAACCTGATGCCCCATACTCTCGAGCAGCTCCTGGGTTGATTCCAACACCCGTTCATCATCATCAACCAGCAGAATATTCACTCCGTCAGCGAATGCTTTACCCTCCTCTATGGAGGCATCCATTTGAGAGATGAGCGTGGGCAGGAATAGATGAAAACTACTACCATGGTCAGGTTTACTCTCAACATCAATAATACCATGGTGATGCCGAACACAGCCCACCACCATCGCTAAACCCAATCCACTGCCCAGTTGTTTGGTCGAAAAAAACGGATCGAAAATACGCTCCAGCATATCCGCAGGCATGCCTTTGCCATTATCACGAATCAACACATGGGCAAAATTACCATGCCTGAGCACAGGATATTTCTTTAACAGTTGCTCATGCCCACTACTGTCAAAGGGTGTAAGAATGATTTCTATATGGGGATCTTCCACACCTTTACAGGCATCGACTGCATTTTGCACAATATTGAGCAAAGAGAGTTGAAGCTGATTCGCATCACCGCGAAAATTAACTACCCCCGGCTCGAAACTGGATGTTAAGCTGATATTATCCGGCACATTATGCTGAGCCAGCTTGACAAATTCATTGATAAAAGATGTTAATGAAAATTCTTTAGCATAATGCTCACCCTGACGAGCAAACGTCAGCAGCTGTTTGACTATTTCAGCGGCATCCTGAGCAGAAGCCTGAATTTTTTTCATGCGCTCAGCTGTTTTGGGCATATCGATAACTTCCCGCGAAGCCAGATAAACCTGACCAATCATACCTGCCAGAAGGTTATTAAAATCATGCGCGATGCCACCAATAAGGGTAATTAATGCTTCCTGCTTTTGGGTCTGGCGCATTTTTTCTTCCAGCTCCATTTGCAGACTAATGTCTTCCTGAATAATAATATGATGCGTTAAGTCACCATCATCATTGATGATGGGTGCAATACTTATAGAAGCAGTAAACCTACCCCCACTCTTTCGGTTAATCTGTCGCCTGCCTACCCATGCTTCCTCTGCTTCAATACTAAGCTGCAATTGGTAACTAAAATTATCATCACTTTTGTCAATCAAAGTTTCAAAATAATCTACTGAATTGACTTCATCACTCGGCCATCCCGTCTGCTCTGTAAAGCTTTGATTGCTGTACTCAATACGACCATCCACATCAGTAATAATCACTGCCTCACCAGCCTGATCAATAGCCGCAACCAATTGCACGTTTTTCTTTTCAAGCTTAAGGCGTTGATCGAGCTCTTCCTTTAATGACAAAGCAGATATTTTATATTGTTCAATCAATCTCACCTGCTCGGTTTGATCCAGAACAGTGAACAGGGCGACCTGATGATCCTGAAGCCAGGTGAGAGTGACCAATTGCGCTCTAAATTCACCATTGGCTAACGGACAGGGAATCAGGTGGTGGTGGTGCTGTTGAGATGAAAAAGTGACCGGCGCGCCACCGGTGAGTACTTGATCAATGCGTGTTTTAAATACACCTGCATTGGTGTTGGGAAACAGCTCAAACAGCTTCTGTCCCAACACTTGCTGCCTGGACTGATTACTCCAGCGCTCCATATTCTTATTCCAGAGTACAATCGTGCCATCACCATCAATGGCTAAAATACCATTCTCAATATGATCAAGAAGCGGAAATTGATCCGCCAGGAGCTCCCTGCCATAAGCGCTACTACTCACGCCTTGAACTCCAAATCAACAGCTGCGGCAATCACATGATACAAAAGCATCGAAACAGATGAGAGCTTACCTTCCTCTTTG
>CAYZJL010000169.1:0-4485 GCA_964478615.1 uncultured Zetaproteobacteria bacterium | reverse complement strand
AGATATACTGTCACATTGGCAATAATTAAGGAGTACACGACAACGCCAAAGATCATTGTAATCACAGCAACCACGCGCCCGCTGGCTGTAATCGGGTAAATATCCCCATAACCAACCGTCGTTAAGGTCACAAAAGCCCACCACAAGCCATCCTGCATTTCCGCGAACTGAGGATTATGAGGGTGCTCCATAAGATAGGTACTCGTACCGAACACAAAGACAATGCCGAACACCATCGCCATTGCAACGGGTAGACTTTCACCAGACAATACCAACAAACGCATCAAGCGAGCCTTATTGGCGCGCATGAGCGCCCCCAACCGCAGTGCTGGAAGCAAATGCACAAAGCGCAAGGCCATCAACATACGCAATATTGGTGAGGCCAGCAACACCACCACAACCAGATCAAACCAGTTGGATTTCATCCACTTACTGCTATCGTCCGCAATGCGCCAACGCGAAAAAAACATTACCACAAAAGAGACCAGCACAGCCATCGTTACCCACTCTGGCAGACCTTCAACAACGGAGCAGCCAACCGCAGCCAATGTTGCCACAAACATCGCAACATCAAGTGCTCGCTGATAAAAAAGCTGTCGGGTCACGGTCTGCTAAAAGTAGCTTATTTATGATCACCCGCTTTGTGACCAAAATAACCAGCCAGGGCGATCAAGAAAATACCACCACCCATATAGAGAATATCCAGAGGCTCTTTAAACTCTACATGTAGCACATTCTTGAAGAAGGCAACAATCAAAATCATCAAAATCACTTTACCCAAACGATCTTTCAGATCATCCAGACTTTCGATCTGCAACAGTTTGCCTGCCGCAGGATTATCATGTGTGATATCAAGCTTATCAATATGCAGTTCATACACACCAAGACCAAAAATAAGCAACACCATGGCCAGCAAAAAATCATCCACAGCAGTAATGACATGACTTACCACTGCCGTATGGAAGTGCTCCACCTCATGACCAAGAGCATAGACATTGATAAATTCGATCAATAATTTACCCATATCGATGGCGGAGAGTGTAAACAGCAGTGCCATCCCGACAATACAGGACCAGACTGCCAGTAGTGTCAGGTAACGCGACCGCCAAAGCATTTGCTCAAAAAACGTTTTCATAGTGTACCCCTCAAATATTTTTTCCTGAACCTAATCTGTTTTTCACGAATCGCCAGCAGGATTAATAGCAATACTTTCGCCGCACCCTCTCCTCTCACACGTACTATGCAGGCCAGGCCCCTGCTCCTTCACGCAACACTGCAGCTTCATCATCACATAAATCCACCACTGTTGTTGACTCCATACCACCCCAGCCCGCATCCAACACGGCACACGAGAGGTGCTTCACAAGAGGCACAAACGCATCGGGATCAAAAGCAGCATTGGCTTCATCAGGCAACGCCAGTGTTGTACACAACAACACCTCACCATATTCCTCCAGCAACATATGACAAACCGGATGATCAGGAATGCGAATACCAACATCACGGCGCTTACCAAAAATACGACGTGGTAGTGAAGAGCTGGCAGGTAGAATAAACGTATAAGCGCCAGGCAGGCAGCGCTTTAAAATACGGTGAGCCCTGTTATCCATACGCACATATATTGCCGCCTGAGACAGGTCGACACAGACCACAGACCAGAGGTGCGTACTATCCAACTGCCGTAGTTTGCGAATATCATTGATTGCCCCCAACGACTCGGGTTTGCACATCATGACATAGGTTGTATCAGTTGGGACAATCACAAACAGCCCTTGCTGCAGCATACTCACCGCGCGCCTGATCTGCCTGATTTGCGGGCGTTCGGGATGAAGGCGAAGATGTTCAAATTGATGCACGATACGTTCCTTTTTCTGATTAGTAGATGTTCTCTTTCGGCTTAAAAACCGGGAATCAAGCCCCCCAACCCTTTGAGCAACTGTTTCTGAGGCGACTCTGGTTGTGGTTGTACTTCACCCTGCGGCGCTGCCTGTTTACCTCCACCAAGTATCTTGCCCAGCGTTCCGCCAATATGGGGTGCAGCTCTGTTCAACAAGGCCGGTGCATTCTGAATCAGTGTTTTGGCATTGATAATCGGCGTAATTTTAGGCGCATCAAAAGGTCCATAGATATGCAAGGGAATGGTCAGCCCTTTACGCAAGAAAGTATCACCCTGACCTTTCAGTGAGCCCACCACACGAGGTTTCACTTCATAATCCAGACTTTTCTGCACCAGATCAATCGTACCTTGCCCGGTGATTCGCAATAACGGTGAAGCCATGTACAGATCCTGATTGTGTGAAACACCATTTTTCACAACAAAGGTGCCCGATAACTTTGCAAAATCCGTCTCTTGCGGCCCCTGTTGATACGCCTGCGGGTTGGTATATTTACGAATCGCTCCGGCAATATCGAAGCCCTTCAATTTGCCATTTTTGAAAAGCACCGCAGCACGCCCATTCAGCGTACTAACTGCCGATGGCGTCAAGCCTGTTGCCTGGAACTTACTGTCCATATCCATACTGCCTTCTAACATATCCATATCAGCCAAGGCCTTCAACAATGGGCCTGCCTGCACACTCGAAATATGCACTGACTCTTTCCATTGAACAGGATAAGCATTGACATTCAAACGGGCTTTTTCTGTTACTTTACCACCGGCAAGCTTGAACTGCATAGGGTTCAGTCTGATATAGCCATTAGCGCCATTGATGGCGGCAGAAAAATCACCCATCTGCATGCCACGTACAAACAGTGTTTTCACTTTCAACCGTGAAGCAATCTTCCAGCTTTTCAGAAATCGCAGGTCAGGCTCTGCTGTTTCAGCTTGCACATCAGCAGCAGCGATCGCCTCGGCAATGATGGACCAGTTATTCAATACAGCGGCGACACTGTTATCACCGTCATCTGCCTCTTTACCCTGCGGCAGCCACCCGTCCAGATGCAGTTGATTAGCAACCATGTGCAAACGAATATCCGGCCCTGCATAAATCACTGCCCCTGATGCCTTCAACAGATCATTATCCAGTTTCAATTGCAAATCGTTAATATCCAGCTGCTTGGCCCCTCCGGCCAGCAAGGCATGAACCTGCAGCTGCTTCCATGGAGCCGGGTGAGCCGCATACATCGCATGCAAATCAGGCACAAATGTTTCCAACCATGTGCGTTCGATAGCATGCCCATCAAGACGCAGCGCAAATGTCGGCTTACTGCTCAAATGCTCCACCTTGCCTTTCACATCCATCAAACCTTTGCCGTTCACAGTCAGGGTAGCATGATTTATTTTCATCTGATCAGCATTCGGCATTTCAATTTTCCAACCCAAAGCCAGTGCATGCGCCGCGTTCAATTGCATTTCACCTTCAGCCAAACGCACACCATTGGGATGCTGTTCGATCTGCACGGAGAGCTGCACTGAAGCTGCCGCAATATCACCAAGCTGCTCCGGCCATGTAATCAAATGCTGAAATGGCTGCAATTGAATATTGTCCGCTTTAAAGTGCCCTTGCAGCGGCAATGCAGCCACACTCAATGTAGCAAGGTCACCTACAGGTCCAACATGCGCATTCAATTCAAAAGCACTGCCCGACAGTTTTCCGGATACCCGCACTGCAACAGGGCGCTTTAATTGCACATCATCGAGTGCCACATCCAGCTCAGACAACACCACCGCTTCAGCATCAGCATCCACCCAGGTAACCTGCCCCCCTGTCAGACTAAGTGATTCCGCTTGCAAGGCCGCCAGTGCAGGAGCTGCTGGAGCAGGCGCCTGAATAGATTGTCCAGTGGGTTGAGATTGTGAGCCTGCGTTAGCAGCTGTTGCCGGTGAAGCAACAAGATCGTCCCAATTGCTCTCACCATTACTGCGACGCTCCAGATAGAGAACAGGTGAAACCACTTCGAAATGTTTAATCTCTATTTTTTTCGACAGCAAGGGCAAAACAGCCAGCTTCACATGTAAGCGTTCAACACTAAGGAAATCACGCTTGGCAAAACCCGAACGGTTGGCCAAATGCACATCATTCAACTCCACTCCCACCCAGGGCAGCAGGGAGGCATCGATATTACCAATACTCAACTGGCGACCAGTCTGATCCTCAACAGCTTTCTCGATCTGGCTCTTATAACTGTTCACATCAATAAAAAATGGCGCCGCCAACAGAGCCACAACAAGGAAAGCAACAATAATAAGAGTGTAACGCATTATTTTAGCCACAATAAAAACACCTCAATATAAGATCACTCAAACGGATAACTTTTTTCGCCTGCCATCGTCGGCTTTTATGATAAATCTTGCAAGGGTGGGAAATAGTTTCGCAATGCAGAGAAGTCACCCACTACCACCTCAGCTCCCGCTTGCAGTAGTGCCTCACTCTCAGCGACTCCAAATGAGACGCCCAAAGAACGAACCCCTGCTGATTCGGCCATCTGAATATCAAACAGAGCATCACCAATCACCACACTCTGTGCTGCAGAAACACCCATCTC
>CAYZJL010000168.1:0-4507 GCA_964478615.1 uncultured Zetaproteobacteria bacterium | reverse complement strand
GCACCAATACGATTCAAGCGAATCAAAGGCGTATCACCCACTGTTTCAGCTGCGTTATTGTATATCGTCATAACCATCTCCATTCACTTTTTTACCGCAGAGGACGCAGAGGACGCAGAGGAAAACCATACATGATGCCTTTCCTCTGCGTAACTCTGCGTACTCTGCGGTGAATGCTTTTGCTTTTACCCTTCGATAACGTCCTGCTCAATCGGAGCAACCTGAACACCCTGTTTGGTCAACCACTGAATTGCAGCTTCGACCACATCATCAGTGCCATCGATTTCCAGACCAACCAGCCCCATGCCATCCTTCACTTCAGCCATTCGGATATTGGTGACAACATCAAACTCCTTGGCCAATTTCCAGATAAGCGGCTCGCGAATATGACTTTGATCAAAAGTCAGGTAAACGCGGGCTTGCATTAGCAGCCGCCCGCGATTGCAGGAACGATGGAGACTTCATCACCATCTTTCAGTTCAGTGGCACGGCCACTCATAAAACGAACATCTTCATCATTTACGTATACGTTGACGAAACGACGGATTTCACCGGCATCATCACACAAACGTTCTTTCAGACCTGGATGCGCAGCTTCCAGGTTATCAATCATTGCGCCTACATTTGCCGCTTCAATAGATACTTCATCAGCACCAGCAGTCAATTTACGCAAAGGGGTTGGGATACGTACAGTTACAGTCATTTGTTTCTCCTATTCATTCTAATTTTCTAAATACAAACTCAATTCTTATAATAGTAACTCATTCAGATTGCTACTGTTTATTCCGAGAACAAGGCGAAAAAGCGGAACTTACTACTGTAAGTCATTCGAGCCATCCATGGCTCTCTCAGGCAACCTAACGGTTGTGCAAACGGCATCCTGCCTTTTTGTGAGCCTTTCCAACAGAGTACCCCAGGGTAGCTTCTCTTGCACAAGCGCAATTCACCTTCTTACCGGGATAAACAGTGGTGAGCTGAACAGTTACACGCCGACGCCGTCGGCTTCTGCCAATAGATCAAACTCTTTCAGGCTAGCTTCAATAATACGTGGCTTGGTAATCGCATCAGCAATTGCTTCCTGTGTTTTCAAACCATTACCGGTAATGCACAACACAATCGACTCATCACGTGGCAACTTGCCCGATTCAATCATCTTCATCGCACAACCCAAGGTTACACCACCAGCAGTTTCAGCAAAGATACCTTCCGTTTCAGCCAACAGCTTCATGGCAGAAACCACCTCTTCATCAGAGATATCTTCAGCCCAGCCGCCTGATTCATTGATCACACGATTGGCATAATAACCATCCGCTGGATTACCAATAGCCAATGATTTAGCAATCGTATCGGCATGCACAGGGTGAATCATATCCGTACCATCTTTGACCGACTTGGCGATGGGCGAACAACCCGTTGCCTGCGCACCATATACAGCCGTACCATTATCTTCGATCAGACCAAGTTTAATAAACTCCTTAATTGCCTTATCTACTTTGGTACATAGCGAGCCAGAAGCCATGGGCACAACCACATGTTTCGGCGCTTTCCAACCCAACTGTTCCATCACTTCATAAGCCAATGACTTAGAGCCTTCAGCATAGAATGGACGCACATTCACATTCACAAATGCCCAACCGTATTTACCAGCCACTTCAGAACACAAGCGATTCACATCATCATACTTACCTTTGATGCCAATAATGTTCGTGCCAAAGATACCCGCACCAAGTACTTTACCCTGTTCAAGATCGTGAGGGATAAAGACATAAGATTCCAAACCTGCGGCGGCAGCATTGGCGGCCACAGAACCAGCCAGGTTACCAGTAGAAGCACAGGCGACGGTCTTGAAACCAAACTCAACTGCTTTAGAAAGGGCCACAGAGACCACGCGATCTTTGAATGAAAGAGTCGGGTAACATACTGAATCGTTTTTGATATACAGCTCTTTCACACCCAGCACTTTTTCTAATCGTTTAGCGCGCACAAGCGGTGTAAAACCATTTTGCGCACCAACAGTAGGCTCACCATTGATTGGCAACAACTCTTTATAGCGCCACATCGTTTGCGGACGTGACTCGATCAATTCGCGGGTAAAATAACCATCCAACTTGTCGTAGTCGTACACCACTTCCAGTGGTCCGAAGCAAAACTCACAGACATGCGTCGGCTCAATATCATATTCCTGACCACATTCGCGACATTTCAAAGCACGTACAATATTCATTCATCAAACTCCATGACGGCGCTATTCAGAGAAGGGTTATGACATCTGCTCTCAAAAAGCAGATATAAAAAAACCTCCGCAATGATAGCGAAGGTTGAATGATGGAATACACGCAAAGAGTGCACCAAACGAACAACCCGCATCATCGCTCCCTCGAAGTACACTTCTCAGGCAGGCATTGGCACCATTCCCCTCGGATCCACGTTCTTCTTATGCAAAGAGAGAGGGTATCGTTGGGCGGTTGCCGCGGTTTCGTAGGGCCTGCACCCTCCACCGCTCTGAATAAGCCGGATTTAATATGTGCGCGAATTATCATGAGCATTTCATAAAACGCAAGCCATTTTCTATTAAACGCCTGATTCGAACCTTTTCAGGGTCGGCCTGCTTAACATCATAAACGCACCGAGAAGCAGCAGGATAAATAGTGGATCAAAACTGGATTCAACTAACAGTGCACAACCACCGCCTCCAGCTGCCGCCACCGGAGTAGTAGCTGCTGCTGCAGTCACCACCCCTACTGCTACAGGATCAACAATCACCCCATTGACAGCACCATCCGAATCGAAAGCCCCCCCATCCGTCAGCGTAAGTACAATGGTTGTTGCATTGTGTAGCCACTGATCAACACCATTCCCATTCGGAATGAGCGTATAAACACCCGCACTATCCACCTTATACAGATTAAAAGTGGCTGGCAGTACCGAACTAAAAGAGAACGTAACTGACTGAGCAACAGCCCCTGCTGCTACTGTTGTCGAATAACTCAGCACTCCAAACGGAGTTGTTACACCAGCAGGTGGCGTCCCATTTGCAAGCGTCAACGCAAAGTTTGAAATCACCTCGCCAGCGGAAGCAACCTCGATCGAATTGGTACTACCCGTTATCGAGACCTGTACTGCTTCACCTCTGTTCGCTGCCCCACCAACTGGAATCACACTCACAGTGCGCGCCATCTGCAGCGCTGCATTTCCAGATAAATCATTCACATTATATGTCACACTGTAAGAGCCTATAAGTGATGTATTCACACTGCTATTCACGACAATGCTGGCACTAATATCACCATCTACATTATCGACCGCCGTAGCACCTGCATCAATATACCCCTGCCCCTGCACAACACTAATATTACCGCCATTTAAGCTTATGACTGGCGCAGTGCCATCTGATATCGTTACACTCCTTACTTTCTCCACAGCACTGTTTCCTGCCGCATCAGATACATTATAGCGAAGTACGATGACAGAGCCTGCCGCCACCGCCGTATTTACAGGTGTTCCGGTAACGACCACATTCGCTGTGATGTTTCCATCCACATTATCACTGGCAGAGAAGCCCGGATCAGTGAAAACACTACCCTGAGCCACAACCACATTACCACCTGTTAACGTGATAACAGGTGCAGTCCCATCCACAATGGCCACAGTTCTTGTTTTTTGAGCAGCAGCATTACCCGCTGCATCAGACACATCGTAATTCAGGGTAAACACGGTTCCAATTGCTGCGGCGCTATCCACAGGGCCACCACTGACAACCACACTGGCAAAGATGTTACCATCCAGATTATCGTTCGCTGCATATCCCGGTTCTGTAAACTGACCACCTTGAACTACTGTCATAGCGTTGTTACCAGTAAGAAGCAGGGTAGGTGGCGTAACATCCAACGTCGTTACAGTGACATCCAGCGCTGCACTCCATGGCCACCACACGCCTTGAGCATCCTGGGCCCTGGCTCGCAAAGCAATATTTCCAACTCCCGCAGCAGCGTGGTTAAAGGTCGTACCAACTTGAGTGGTGATGCTGCTGTTCGACAACTCACTGCTGTTAGTCATCGTGATATCATCCACATAGAAGCCAAAACCTGTCATTGTTTGCGTATAACCGGCAGACAAATCCTGCTTATAGCTATAACTGAAACGAATCATAATATAACTATCCACATAGGCAGCCAATGATATGTTTTTTTGCGTAAAGGCAAGCTCACCAGCACTGGTTGTTCCCGTCTGAGACCAAATTGTCGCCCAACGGCTACCGCCATCTTCACTGACTTGAAGCCTGGCCACCTGCCCGACTCCAGCCCAACCAAGTCGCGAGTTAAATTGAACGGATCCACTTGCTGTTGGACGGAATGTGCGATTGAGGGTAAAGCTTTCAACAATGTTAAGATCAGGCATCGCCAAATGAAACGCATTTGCTCCAGTCGCAACCACATCAGCTACTATCAGGTTATAAGAGGGCGATGTACCATCGATCAATGAAGCAGCGCCAGCCTCAGCACCTTCA
>CAYZJL010000167.1:0-4582 GCA_964478615.1 uncultured Zetaproteobacteria bacterium | reverse complement strand
GGAGTAGTTCAATGATGAAGATGTTTTTAAGGGCGATCACGCTCTCTATAATTTTAGGCTCGGCTTCACTGGCTTATGCTGACAGCAAATATGACGTGTATTGGGTGGACAATCCGGCCTCTCCACAGTTTGCGTTCAAACTATTGGAAGGCAGTGCAGGACATTTGCATGCAACAGGCGGCACCTATGAGTCCTGGCATGGGGATAGTCATGCCACTAGTGCGATGTCGCTGGAATTTGCTCTCTTTAATCCCGAAGGGACTGCATCCATGGTTTTTCATGGTGAATTCGAGGACAGAACTGGAAAAAATTATATTGGAGCCGTGATGGTTCTGGATCAAGCAGGCAGGGTAATCCGGCATGATGCTTTAATTAAAATCATTGGAGGGCAGTGAGATGATCAAAGATATGATTAAAATAGCACTGGCTGCAGTTGTGTTGGGGGCTGCATCACCAGCTTATGCGCTTCAGTTCGGCGAGTATGCTGTAACGCCATTTAATGAAGGGCAACAAAACGAGGCATTCAATATTTGCATTCAGCCTGATAACCGCTGGTATATCAGTGGCTCGGAAAGCGGCTGGAAAGGAAAATGGGCAGAGTTTAAGTCGGTATCGGAAAAAGCATATCCTGGCATTCATTCGGATGGTAAGGACAAGGTATATATTCTTCAGGCCATTCACCCCGACGAGGGCCGCATGAGAAGTGTCGCCATCAATGCGAGTGAGTATAGCATTAGCGGCAATTATCTTAAAGTCAGTGCAAGCTCAGGGCTGGAGTCTGGTTTTGAAGCTAAGTTAACATACAAGGGTTCAAGATGTGCTCCTTATCAGGCTGATACGGCACAAGTGAAAAAGGCTTCCCCGAAAGGTTCAACTGATATCCGTGAAATGCCTGCTGTAGGCCCGTGGAAAATCATGGCTTCTTTTGAACATGGGCCGTTTGATGGTTGTGCGGGCATACTGATGGGCGCTGACGGGGCGATCATGATAGGTAGTGAAGATAACGACCACTGGCGAGTGGCAATGGCTCCGGTTGCAGGCTTTCAACGCGGCTCAACGGTTAAGGTGACCGATCAGATTGGCAACACTAAGCCCAGGACTCATGATGTGAGCGTGAATCGGGACGATGGCAGTATCTCTATGGACGTAGATGTTCCCTGGATCGCTGATTTCTTTGATTACTCGGAAGGGGCGCCCGAAGGAACTGTGCGCGATTCTTATAGAATCTGGCTGGGCAATACAGAGCGGTACTGGAAGATCGAAGATGGTCCTGCTGCCTTAGACGCGATTACTGCTTGCATTGAAAAGTACAAACCTGCCGCTCGAACTGCTTCACGCCAAGCTTCACCTCAACCGTATTATGCCCCTCCTGCTATGCCTCAATATGGCAACTACACTGCTATTTTCATAGACAGAAATATCGTTCAAGATGTGATTGCCCAGGGCAAAGACCTGTATGTTAAACTCCCGAGGGGTAGCAATATTACAGTAAGGAAATCAGATAATAATAGAGCCAACTATAGCAATTGGTATAGAGGGGGCTTGGTGAAGAGTCTGGGGCTGTCTAATTCTAATCGTGGCAAAAATAAAGCCGGGTACACCTACCGTGTCAACACGTCTGCTAAATTCATAGAATATCATGTTAATGGGCAAATGGTTTTGCAGTTGAGACGGGACTGAAAAAGAGGGGGCTTACCGGCGCACTGTTCGAATAAGAATTTTTATAATGATTGAGGAGTTTAATAATGAAGAAAATATTTATAGGGGCGGCCATGCTCTTAATGGTAATGGGCTCAGTCTCTGCGGCTCATGCATATGATAACCAATACAAGATGTTGATGGATATGGGTGGTAAAACAGAGGTGGTGCAATTGCGTCTGGGTTCTAAGCAGGTGGTCACTATCGATCATCGAGGAGATCCGGGTTCTGATGCGGCTTATCTCATCGAGGGCAATACCTTTTCGAAAGGTAATATTACCTATAATGCATCTGATTTCGTTCTTTCGTTTATTAATCCTGATGGCACAGGAGCGATGGTATTTTTTGGTGAGAGTGTCGATAGGACGGGTAAAAATGGCTGGAAAGGGGTGGTAATGCTCCTGACTAAGGATGGCCACTCTTACTCATACCCCGCTCAAGTTAAATAGATGAAGGGTTTTATCATGATGGAAAAATTATTTAAAATTACGTTTGCTGCTGTTTTGTTGGGTACCACTTCATTGGCTCATGCGATTCAGTTTGGTCAATATGAGGTTGTTCCGGATTATGAGGGATTTAAAAATAAAACATTCAATGTGTGCATAGAAAAAGGTGGAAGCTGGCATGTCAGTGGCGATGCTAAAAACTGGACTGGGAAATGGTCTGAGACCACATTTAATCCAAAGCTGAGTAAAAAAAGGTTCATTCTTCAGGCCATTCATGCGCAAGGTAAGAAGATGAAAAGCATTGCTTTAGGCGGTGGTTTTAAATATGGCTATTATTCAGAAGTGGCAACATCAGGGAAAACGGATGACATCGGTGGCGTTGAACTGAAATATAAAGGCGGTTGTGCATCGGCGCCGGCTAAGCATGTGCAGGCTCAAGGTGCTATCGCAAACAATCAGTTTGAAATGCGTGAGAAGCCTCCTTTAGGGCCTTGGACGGTTGGGGCGCTGTACAAGAATGGTAAGTTTGAAAGTTGCGGGGCTGAGATCAATGGTGCGTCCGGTGGGCTGGCTATTAGCTCCAATCCAAATGAGGAGTTCCATCGCTTATACCTGCCAGAAATCGCTGGCTTGAAGCCTGGCAGTAAAACCAAAGTGCGTATTCAATTTAACAATGACGCTCCTTATGTTTCAAACGAGGAGGTCAGCGTTGATTCGGATGGTCGTGTCTGGATGAAGGCTCATGAAGGCCTTACCAGTGAAATCTTTGGTTTTGCGGAGATGGAAGGTGAGGGCAAAATGCGAAACAGTCGAGATTTGCGTATTTGGGTGGCTGGTAAAAAAATGGAGTGGCATCTTACCCATACTTTTTATATCCCCGATGTGCTTGAAATTTGCGAAAACCAGGAAATTCATCCTGAAAAACCCATGGTTGAGATGTGGACGGACAGATTTTCACCACCTGCGATGACAGGTGTTTTGAAAAGTGAACTTTCTGGCCCGAACACATGTTTAAGCGTGAATAAATACTCTCAGCTTGATTTGGCATCATGTAATCAACAGTCCGCCTCAGAATGGACTTTGCCAGATACGGCCTTCCCTTCCAAAATAATGCGTAAAGTTAACGGGGTTCAGCAGTGTCTTACCGATGAGCATGGTCAGCTATTTATGCGCCCTTGTGGTGATTCTAACTCCCAGAGTTGGCTGATTAAATTCTGGAAGAAGGACCCTGCCCATGTGCGTTTGACCAATGGCATGTTTACCGGAAAGACCCAGTGTCTGGAAGAAGTCGATGATGGAAGAAATCACATCGTTAAAATGGCTCCTTGTGGTAATTATGCTGGTCAGGCGTGGATAGCGAATCTACCTGATGATATGAAGCTGTAATGCTGTTGGAGTGTTTTGAATCAGACTTTTGATAATGATGGCAGAGTATTCTTTGGCTGAGTTATGATAAATAAAACCGGCATGATCTTTTCAACGCTTTTAAATGGGTTGTTGTTTTTGTTGTTGCTGGTGGGATCAGTGGGAATCGTCATGGGGCTGGCTGCTTCGGGAAGTGGCTTTGCCCAGTTTCTGCTTGTGGCCTATTACCTGTTCTTTGCCGTGCCAATCATTTCGATTATTGGATCATGGTTGAGTTATAAGAACGAGCACAAAAAGATGATGTGGCGGTTTATGGCTCTGCCGTGGGTATATTCACTTCTTTATGCTATCGGCCTGGCTGCTTTGTTTGCGATTGAGAAACAATGAAAATTTTCCAGACTAATTCCCAGGGAGAAAGAAAATGAAGCGGATCATTTTGATAACAGGGTTGATTGCTGTATTGCTGCCTGGTTTTTCACAGGCGGCTGAAAATAGTGTTCAAAAAATCGGCGATCAAGTGTACCTGCAGGCATGTGGTGCTAATCCACAAACGTATTTAACCGAACCTAAGTTAATTGGAAACTTTTTACAGGAAGTGCCCAATACAATTATTGATTTAAACCCTTCGCCTTATGATCGCCCCTTTTCTACGATAGCCAAATCAACAATGGCTTATAAAGCTGGCGCAACGCTAGTAGCGGAGCTATCCAATTTCCGGGATTTAAAAGTCAGAGATGCGTCCGGTAAGGTTTTATATAAGCAAAAGGTATCTGGTGCCACTTCGATTTATGAACTGCGCCATAACAATCAAACCTTTGCATGGGCGGTAGGCTGGCATAAGCGCTGCTATGAGTATTATGAACACACTGAGTTTACAGTGCTGCGTGTTATTTTTCCTGTGCAGGTAAATGGTGAGCTAAAAATTAAAGATAAAGTATTCACAGGCGCTTATATCAAAGCCTTTGCCGATGCTTTGAGCAAATCAAAAGAACCGGTTTTCATGCAATCTGATGACATATATTCATTTGGAGCAACAACGTGTTATTACTGTTTACCCAGAGTATTTCAAATGG
>CAYZJL010000166.1:0-4583 GCA_964478615.1 uncultured Zetaproteobacteria bacterium | reverse complement strand
CCTGTTGAATACGCTTGATTTTATCGACGATATTTTCTGTCGCCTCCTTGGTCTGGTGGGACAGCTCTTTAACCTCATGGGCGACCACGGCAAAACCTTTGCCCACTTCACCGGCTCGTGCGGCCTCAATCGTTGCATTCAAAGCCAAAAGATTGGTCTGGGCGGAAATTTTCTTAATCACAGTCAAAATACCGTTAATTTCTCTGGAAGCTTCCGTCAATGCCTGTACACGTTCGCTAGCCTGCTGCACTTGCTGATTGATATTATCCATCGCATCCACTGCATGCGAAACCGCCTCACCGGCATCCTGGCTCTGCTGGTTGGCATCAATAATACTGATGTTTGCCTGATCGGTGCGCTCCGCTACGTGGGTGACATTGGCGCTCATCTCTTCACTGGCGCTGGCCATCGCCATGGCCCGGTCATCCAAACGGCCAATATCCTCCTCTAACCGACCCATGCTAATGGTCGTTTCAAATGCATTCATGGTCATGCCGACCATATCATCAAGCTGTTCCAGCATGCGATTTTCCAGCTGTCCCGCTAACGCATTTGCCTCCCGGATAAGTACATCATTACCACTGGCTCGATAGGTAAAATCGCCCTCTGTCAATTTAGCAAAAAGCGTCAATACTTCCTGATTCACTTGATTCATAAATAGCCCCTTAGCCAATCATTCTTGCGCAGAAAAGCATATGATCACTCACACCATCATTAAATCGGTTGCGGCTTCTCATCTCCCTTTAGTAAACGCACCAGCATCAGTGCAGCAAATGCCAGGCCAAGCATGGAAATGGCACCAAAACCTTCATGTTTTAACCATTGACAGAAAAACACCCAGCCAGCCAGAGTAAGAAAAGCTGCCAGTCCACCGAGCGTTTGTAAGAGTATCTCAATAAAACCACCTTGCCGTTTTGCCAATCTGAAAATGCTTTTAAACGGATACAGCGCTTTCGATTCCAGCTTATTCAGATGCTCAGGCTTTTTAAACAGCAACCAGCCGAGCCCAATTAGCGCCAGCGCAAACACACCGTAATTCACCAGCAACAAGCCAACATCCACGCCATCCATCCATTCCGGTGGACCTGGACGGGTTGTATATGCTTCTCCTTGATCGAGTGGGTCAGCCAATGCTGTGCCTGAATAAAAGGCCAATAATAAAAATATATATTTCATACTTATCCTCTTCGTTGTTAAGGCAGGGCTAATATTATTCCTGCCAGTTCAGCGCATGACCGCTAGGGCGCGGAAGCTGCGGATATGTGATCACAGGCACGTCACCTGTTAAGGTCTCAAGAAACGCTACAATATCTTTCACATCGTTAGCTGAAAGTGTGGTATTCAACTGTACTTTAGCCATAGTTTTTACAGCCTCTAACAATGTTGCAGCAGAACCATCATGGAAGTAGGGCGCTGTCATCGCCACATTACGCCACGATTGCACACGGAAGAGATGATCATCGGCATCTTTTCCGGTCACACTTTTCAAACCGGTATCGCTACCATAGCTAAACTGTACAAATTCATTACTGCTAAACAGAGGGCCTGAATGACACGATGTACAGCCAACGGCGTCTACCTTCTTCATGCCACGTTTGGCTGCTTTACTGATATCGCCTTTGCCCTGTACGAAGAGATCAAAAGGCGCATTGGGTGTAATCAAGGTGCGTTCAAATGCTGCAATGGCTTTGGCCATATTGTCATAAGAGACAGCGTGCTTGCCAAACACTGCATCAAACTCTGCCCCATAACCTGCTTCTTTCAGGCGTGCCACAGCATCGGCTTCTGAATCCATCGCCATCTCTACAGGGTTAAGTGGTGGCCCTTTAGCCTGATCTTCAAGCAATGGTGCTCGACCATCCCAGAACTGTCTGCTCCAAAAGCCGGAGTTCAATACGGTCGGTGCATTACGGCCACCACGTTGCCATTTATGGCCAATGGAGAATTTCTGGTTGTCCACCCCCCAGGTAGCCAGATTATGGCAAGAGTTGCATGAAAAGTGCCCACTCTTAGAAATAGCTGGCTCAAAATAAAGTTTTTTGCCCAACTCTACTTTGGCTGCACTCATCGGATTATTGGCAGGCACAGGCACAGCAGTGGGTAGCACTCCCATCCCTTCTGGAATATCACTCGCAGTGGCAGTTAAAGAGAACCCCATCAGTGATACAATCATCAACATATATTTTAACATATCACATCTCCACTTCTGTTTCGTCTTGTGAATCTTCGCGTAACCTTTTTTGATTCTCTTCTAACATTCTTAATGCCTGCAAACCCAAAATCATGGCAAAACCAATGCCCGATGCACCCAATCCATGCCAGCCCTGCACATCCAGCCAATGACAACCCAGTAGCCACATCACAATGATCGGCGCATAGATCAACAGCTGTATCATCCCTGCACGCCCTTCAGCCAGCTTCAGTAACAGATAAGGTAGAACCCTGATCCACATTGATTGATGTAGATATGCTCTGCCACTTAGCCCCATCAAGACGATGAACAGAAGCACATGTAGTACAGCCATCATCATTAGTCTGATGACCCGCCTTTATCTGCGATGCCAAGGGTGACTATACGCAAAACAATCCAGATGATCGGCCAGCTATGCCAGAACAGATCAAATATATCGATCGGCTTCACCAGCGTGCCAGCTATCAACATATCAAACTTTTGAAACAGATGTGGTTCGGGCACCAATGGCATCGAACCCAGAAACGCTGCCGCCACGATGAGAATCATCAGAGGCGGGTAGTGTATCCAGGATATGATACGACTCATGCTGCAGTGAACTCCTCATATGCCTGCATCGCTTCAGCGGCATACATCAGGGATGGGCCACCGCCCATATAGATAGCCATACCAAGTGCTTCTGCCAACTCTTCTCGTGTCACACCCAGCCCAATCAACGCTTTGACATGAAAGCCAATACAACCCTTACAATGGGTTGCAACACCAATAGAGAGAGCAATCAACTCTTTGGTTTTTTTGCTTAAGGCTCCATCTTCTAGGGCTGCACCCGCCATGGCCGAAAAGCCTGTCATTACCCCGGGAATATCTTTGCGAATCTCACCAATGGTGGTCGATAACTCACTGGTATATTGTTTGTAATCTGACATTTTATCTCCTCTGCGTCCTTCGCGGTGAAATGTTTTTGACTTTTTTATTTCAGTCGTTCAATACCCATACGTTTCAAGAATGCTTTTTCGATAAATGGCTCGGACACACCTGTTTTCATTTTACGGATGAAATATTTCTCGAAACCAACCTTGGCAACATGTACCCACTTACCACCTTTGGCCCAAACCATATTACGTGGTGGAATCTGCGGATAAGCCACCAGTGCAACACCACCATCACCAAAGTCAGCCAGACAGATTGCACCCCATGTACCACACTCCTCAGGCTTTTCACCTTTCAGATCATGTACAATATTATGCACGATCGCAGTGGTCATGGACTCAATCATGAAACCTGTTTTTGGTGTCCCTACCATCAATGGACACGCTTCAACCGGTGGAATGGCTACAATAACGCCAGTCGCATAGATGTTTTTGAATTCCGGACTTTGCTGATAATCATTAATTTTGACCATGCCTAACGGATTGACCAGAGCTTCACAGTTCGCAACCGGGCCAACGCCACGGAATGGTGGCATTAGCATAGCGAATTTATGATCCAAAGAACCTGAAGCAATGACTTCTGCATGGCGGTCTACTTCTTCATAATCAATGGTATGTTCATGTACTGCCGTTGTTCTACAGTTGGTGATAAATTTGATATCGCGTTTTCTTAACTCCGATTCAAGTAGCCCTTTGGAATCTTCCACACCGCCCAGACCCAGGTGACCGATATAGGGCTCTGGCGTAATAAATGTCATAGGCACTTTATCACGGATTTTGCGGCGGCGTAGTTCTGTATCGAGAATACAGGCATACTCATATGCGGGCCCGTAACACGATACCCCCTGCACAGCACCAACCACAATCGGGCCAGGATCCTTGCAGAACTCTTCAAATGCGTTGTACGCTTCCACCGCATGATCTACATGACAGATTGAATGGGAATGCCCTTCAGGCCCCATACCTGGAACCAGTTCAAATGCCAGACGCGGCCCTGTTGCAATAATCAGATAATCATAATCAAGGCTCTTACCATTACCGAGACGTAGTTTGCTTTCATCGGCCAGAATCTCATCCACTCCGCATGAGAGGAAGTTAATACCTTTTTTATTCAAGTAAGGCGAACACTCAAAGCTAATCTGCTCTTTATCACGCCAGCCGATAGCCACCCATGGATTTGAAGGGGTGAAATGAAAGTAATCCACATTGGAGATTACTGTCACCTCATGCTCTCCACCCAGTTTTTTCAGGACATCCTTCATCTCATATGCCGCAGGCATACCACCGATACCTGCTCCTATAATTGCAACATGTGCCATAGTTATTCATCTCCTTCAACGAGGGTAATCACTATGACCCCCTGTATTATTATGCCATAGTATTTTACTCAGATATGCATATTATAATATGATAATATAATTAGTAAAGAATTATTTTGCTGGGCAGGAATTTATACCTAAGAG
>CAYZJL010000165.1:0-4614 GCA_964478615.1 uncultured Zetaproteobacteria bacterium | reverse complement strand
GTGGCTATTAATACAGTTAGTAAAATCATTGGCTCCACCTCGCGATACGTTCAATCATGCGATCAAACATACCGATATATCCCTCTTGACCATATCCTTTGACTGCGTCGGGTAAGACCATCAAACGAACGCCGGCCGCATCGGCTAAACGTCTGGCAGTAGCACGGCTGTTGTATGGTTCAACCCATATAAGTTTTATCTTTTTTGCATGTATAATGTCGACCAAATTATCCAGGTGACGTGTGGATGGTTCGATGCCGGATTTAGGTTCAACAAACCCAGCCAGTTCAATATGCATGGCTTTCATGAAATATACATAGGTACTATGATAGGTGATGATGGGCCCTGTATGAAGGTTCATATAATCACGCCAGCGTGGTAATTCATGATGAATCGCCGCGACAAATACACCTACTCTTTGTTGGTAACGTTCAGCATTGACCGGATCGATTTCGCCCATGCGTATTGCCAGTGCTAGTGCGACCTTGATACCAAGCTCCGGATCAAGCCACCAGTAGGGGTTTGTACCTGAAGACCACTGCTCCATCGTATTACTGGTCATGCCACGGGGTACACCTATGGCTTCAATAGCATCGTCGCCACTGAAATAGCCTTCCATACCGGGCACTACTTTTGCATTGTCGGAAAGATGGATTAACGTGCTTAACCAGGATGACTCAAGGCCAAAACCAACTGAAAACAGTAGGCTGGCTTTTGAAAGGTAGCGAATATGGCTGGGGCGAATGAAAAAGGTGTTGGGGTTTTGCCCTACCAGCATTAACGATTGTACGTCTACATCGATGCCACCAATGGCCTCTGCAATTTGAGCCAGTGCGGGTACGGTAGTGATGATGAGCGGTTTGCTATCCGCATGAGCGGAAGTTGCGGTGAAAAACATCCATATGATGAATGCAGCGCCTAAACCTGTTGCTGACCGTTTATCTCTCATCGTAAAACCACCAGTAATGCTGAATATGCTTCAGTGAAGATTTACCCAAGATCCGACATTGCCATGCGGCGCACGCCGCAACCCTTTGATTCGTCTAACATTCCGAAAAATCACTCATCACCAACAAGGTGGCCACATGATTTTTCGAAATACTATCCAAACCAAATGATTACACCGGTCATCCAATGTCAATGTCGGATCTTGGGATTTAGTTAGCAGGTTCAATGCCAAGTCAAATTGTTGATCTATTGTGTTAGATAGATCAGTAAAATTGATGATAACCATAATTATTATAATCATGATTTTTTTTGCGCACTGGTTAGGATGAGTCCCAACAAATCAGGAGGCGAAATGATGACCACCGATAATGAGCAGTATAATATCAATAAAGAGCCATTTTATCAGGCACAGGGCGAAGAGATCGAACTATATGAAGCAGCCTACGCAGCCCGTTTGCCGGTCATGGTGAAAGGCCCGACTGGCTGTGGTAAATCACGTTTTATTGAATACATGGCGTGGAAGCTGGGTAAACCATTGATTACAGTGGCTTGTAATGAAGATATGACCGCCTCTGACCTGGTTGGCCGCTATCTGCTTGATGCCAATGGTACACGCTGGCTTGATGGCCCATTGACTACCGCTGCACGCATTGGGGCGATCTGCTATCTTGATGAGATTGTGGAAGCGCGTCAGGACACTACTGTGGTGATCCATCCGCTGACTGATCATCGCCGCACCCTTCCTCTGGATAAAAAAGGTGAGTTGGTAGAAGCACATCCCGATTTCCAGATGGTGATCTCTTATAATCCGGGTTATCAGACCTTGATGAAAGATCTGAAACAATCAACCAAACAGCGCTTTGCTGCGTTTGAATTCGATTACCCGTTGGCTTCGGTAGAAACTGAGATTGTGGCCAAAGAGACCGGCATTGATACGGAACTGGCGGCTAAACTGGTTCAAATCGGAGCAACAGCCCGTAATCTTAAAGGTCATGGTCTGGACGAAGGTATTTCTACCCGTCTGCTTACCTATGCTGCGACCTTGATTAAAGGTGGTATTGAAGCGAAATCAGCCTGTCGTATGGCGCTGGTTCGCCCTATTACTGATGATGCCGATATCCGTGACACGTTGGATCATGCCATTGATGCTACATTTGGCTGATTGCCTTCAAACGTGTTGAAGTGATGTGTTGAAGTTTAACTAAACAATGTGGAGTAAGAACTCCAGGGTGACGAATCATGGGTGAACAGATAAGAGCCATGGATGTAAAAGTCTATTGGCAGCGCTTGAACTGCAATTTTGCGCAAGCCGATAAAATTTTTGATAATTGTATGGTCGAAGCCAAAGCACTGCTTTCTGAGCAGGGGCTGGTCAGTTATATCGAGAATGCACGCTTTTTAGGAAAGATGGGGCGTGGCCCTGAACCGTTACTGGTCTATCTGGAAGAAGCACCACAAGTAGCCGATCTGGTGGGTGAAGAGGCGTTGGAAGATTTGCGTGAGTTTGCGCATTACATGTCCACGCATACCAACTTCAAAGCGATGGTTCCTTTTTTGCAATCCAGCGGAGCAGTGGCCAGGCGTTTGAAATGTTATGATCTGTTTAAACAATACATAGCTATTGTGCGTGGGATGATGGATCAGACGTCTGTATCTGTACTTGGTCATCATACGACCTTTCCTAGTCCGGGTTTGCAGGAGCTGCTAAAACAGTCACCTATACTCTTGCGTGAACTATCGTTGGACGGTTTTAAGAACTGGGTCGATTATGGCGTGAAATATTATAGTACGCACCCGGGCCGTCAGACTGACTATTTTAGCCTGCAATCGCCCGATTCTCATGCGGTGATGCAGCGTGAACGTCATGGCACACTGCTGGTTGACAGTGAGCGTAAGCTTGATGCGTATCTGCGTGGCCTGTGGCAGGAATCGGATTATCTGGTGCCGTATTCGCTGATTTTTGATGAGTTGCGTAAACCCATGCCATATTATGATGAATATGGTATCCGGTTGCCGGATGTCTATGATGATGATCGCGGTGTGTCCGGCATTGACCGTTATCGTGCTACGCTGGCACATATGGCGGCGCATCGGCGCTGGAGCCAGAAGATGATTGTTGATAACTGGAGTCCGTTTCAGCGCATAGGCGTTGAGACCTTTGAGGATGCCCGTGTGGATTATCTGGCATGTCAGCGGTATCCCGGCCTGCAAAAAATATTCTTAGCACTGCATCCAGAGCCCATACAGGCGGATCTGACTCTAGAGGGGATGTCGTTAATTCCGCTGCGTTTGGCAATCGCTTCCAGAGGCATGCTTGATCCCGATTATGAGATTGAAGATGCTGATATCCGTGAGTTTGTGCAGCGCTTTTATGATGCAATGAAAGAGGGGGAATCATGCAGCCGGGATGTTGCCATGATTGCCTTGTCCTTTATTGCGCGTACACGCAAGCAGACCGATGCACTGCCTGATACCTATTTCGATAACACTGAAGTGGATTATCGCGATGATAACCGCCATCTGTGGATCTATATTGAACAGGGTGATGATGAAGAGACGACGTTTGAACATCTGGATAAACGTCAGAATGAGGATGAGCATGATGGCCTTCCACCGCGTCATTATCACGAATGGGATTATAATGCGCAGCATTATCGTCCGGACTGGGTGAGTGTATATGAAGCGCTGCAGCCACGCGGTAATGCGGCAGTGATTGATAATCTATTAGCCAAGAACAGCGCTACGGCCAAACGCTTGAAGGCTATCCTCGATATGCTCAAACCTCAGGATCGCGTACGTGTACGTTATCAGGAAGATGGTTCGGAACTGGATTTGGATGTGGCGATTCGTTCATTGATTGATTTTAAAGGTGGAGCTGCACCTGATCCGCGTGTCAACATGAGCCACCGTACCGATGGTCGAGATGTGGCTGTTTCACTGCTGCTTGATCTGTCGCAATCGCTGAGCGAAAAAGCTGCTGGTAGCAATCAGACTATTCTGGAGCTGTCTCAAGAGGCGGTGTCATTGCTGGGTTGGACGATTGATCAGGTGGGTGACACGTTTGCTATTTCAGGTTTTAACTCGAATACCCGTCATGATGTACGCTTTTATCATATCAAGGGTTATTCAGAGGATTGGGGCGAAGATGCAAAATCTCGCCTTGCATCGATGGAGCCGAGTTATTCTACCCGCATGGGTGCTGCGATGCGCCATGCAGCGCACTATCTCAAGGCCCAAAAGGCTGATAAGAAGCTCATGTTGATTCTTACTGATGGCGAACCTGCTGATATTGATGTCGATGATGAACAACTGCTGATTCAGGATGCGCGCCAGGCGGTCAAAGAACTGGATCAGGATGGTGTGTACACCTATTGCATCAATCTTGATCCCAAAGCTGATGAGTATGTCGCTGATATCTTTGGTAGCCAATATACCATCATTGATCATGTCGATCGTCTGCCCGAGAAGTTGCCTGAGGTGTTTATCTCGTTGACCAAGTAACAAACGGCTGACCTGTTAGTGATTGAATACCGCCCTGTGATAGGGCGGTATTTTTTTGACATGATGATGACCTCTGCAAGCAAAGCAGGCGGAAAGAATGTCCTGTTGAAAGAGGAAAAATGTTCCTTAGAAAAAATATACCGCGTTGTGTTTATTTTATAACTT
>CAYZJL010000164.1:0-4636 GCA_964478615.1 uncultured Zetaproteobacteria bacterium | reverse complement strand
TATAGATACAGTGGTAACTGAAAGTAATATTGAGGCGGTGAAGGTGGCTTTTTCTCAATCGGATGTGGTTGGCGGCCGATTTGATCTGCGCCTATCAGGCCGGCATCCGGCTTTTCGAATCATTGAGACCATGATTAATATGCGATCCCGAATAAGTAAAATAAGTACCGGTGATCAGGTTCAGTTTGTATCCCGTTTCGTGTTTGAATCGATGCACGGTTTTGCTGTGATGCCACTGTTGGAAGATGTGGAATTTTCAAAACGATTAAAAAAAGTAGGCCGCATCGCCTGTTTGAAAGAGTGCGTAAGCACCAGTTCCCGGCGTTGGGAAAAACACGGTATTATGAAAACTGTATGGTTAATGTGGAAAATACGACTGCTCTACTGGTTGGGTGTCTCACCTGAAAAGCTGGCGATGATCTATCGCCATGCCCGTTAACAAGACAGAGGACAAATATCTAAGATGACTATTCGAATCATTATCATGTGCAAAGCACCTGTGGCGGGCTCGGTGAAGACCCGATTGATGTCCTCTTATTCGGCAGAGCAGGCCGCTGAACTGCATATGGCTATGGCGACTACCGTGATTGAGCGGGCAAAACGCTTGTTTGATGATGTGGTGATCGCTGCGGATGATCAGGAGCATCCCTTTTTCAGTCGTTTTGACCTGCCTTTAATAGCTCAGGGGCAGGGTGATCTGGGGCAGCGCATGCAGAAACAGATGCAGCACGCTTTCTCTGGTGGAGCCAGTGCTGTACTCCTGCTCGGCACAGATTCACCGCATATGGGCGATGAGCGCCTGTTAAATGCTGTCGAAGGGATGAACAAAAGCGATGTGGTCATCGGGCCGGTAGAAGATGGGGGCTACGATCTGCTGGCCTTCTCGAAGCTATATTCCCTGTTTGATGGCATTGTCTGGTCATCTGGTAAAGTACTAGAGCAGACATTGCACAATATTCACCAACAGGGCTTATCTGAATCACTGCTGCCGGTCAGCTTTGATGTCGACTACCCTGAAGATATTGATCGTGCGATTCAGCACGGTTGGGAAGTTACCCCTGCCTCTATGAAGCGCATCTTCTGATGAAAGTAGAGATAAAATCAATTGTTCCGACAAGTCATGAGGCAAAGAGGTTATTTAAACTTCTTGATGCATACAATATGACTTATTGTCCTCCAAATGAGTGTCATTTAACGCAACCAAATGAATTGGATCAGCTTAACTCAATAGCCTAAGCCACACCGGTCAATCAAATAGGCTGGACAGGGGCTCTTTTCATCGCACAGTTCGCCACCTTATGAAAACTCTACACGTGAATCTCTCTACCTGGCTATGGCTTCTACTGTCATCCACCGCGCTTTACGTGTCTGAGATTTAGTAATTATTTAAGCCAAATCTCGTAAAATCACAATGCAATCGCGGAATGTTCTCGCGCTTTGTTTCTGTTCTCTAACAACTCAGGATCGTTCCCTGTTTGCTCCCCGTACAAGAGGAGTATCAAATGAAATGTCGTGTTCATTCAAAAACTAGTTCAATTATTAACGCCAGATTCAGCAGTTCAACGCAGATGTTTGGTTTGTTGTTGGCGATTGGCGCTGCACTCGGTTTTTCGATCAAAGCGATCTTTGTAAAACTTGCATACCAGCACGGTGTGGATGCGATTATACTGCTGATGTTGATCTTCTTATTGGGGTTGATCGGATATTATTTGTCATCACTGTTGGATTTTATCGGCCTGCAATATATCACAGCAGGGCTTGAGCGATTGATCCTGTTTGTCTATCCCACCATAGTCGTGATCATATCCGCGTTGTTCTTTGGTAAACGTATTGCCAAAGAGGCAATGATTGCGCTGCTGTTGTCCTATGTCGGTATTGCGCTGGCCATGTATCATGATCTACAGGTATCCGGTGAATTTACCCTCTATGGCTCCTTGTTGGTGTTTGGTGGTGTGTTTATATTGGGCTTTAAGAAAAGAGCATAGTCTGTTGCATGCCAACAACGCAGAGATAGTCTATGTTATAAGGCATAAGAAGAGAGGAGAGAACGATGCGTAAAAAGCCTGATTTTTTAGCCATGCCTGAGCCATGGGATTTGGTGGCTGGAGGATATGCTGAAACAACCATGGCGATGCTGGCTCAGTATGCAGAGCAGGTGATTGAAGTCAGTGGTCTGAAGAGTGATGACAAAGTACTCGATGTTGCTTGTGGGCCGGGCACACTGTCGCTATTGCTGGCCGATCAGGTGGCATCGGTGCATGCCATCGATTTTTCAGAACAGATGCTCTCTTTGCTGGATCAGCAAATTCATGATACCGGTCTTGATCATCTGTATACACATCATGGTGATGGACAAGCCTTGCCCTATGATGGTGATTCGTTTGATGCTGCTTTTTCAATGTTTGGACTGATGTTCTTTCCAGATAGAAACAAGGGATTCTCAGAAATCTATCGAACATTGAAACCTGGCGGCAAGGTTGCAGTGTCCAGTTGGGCACCGGTAGATCAGTCTCCAGCCATGCAGATGATGTTTGGTGCACTTAAAATCATCAAACCGGAGCTGCCGGAGCCGAAGATGGTGATCGAGTCGTTGGAGAATCCTGAAGTGTTTGAGCAGGAGCTCAAAGATGCCGGTTTTAAAGATGTTCAGGTGCAGCGAGTGACAAAGCATTTTCCAGTCGAGTCGGTGAAAGAATTCTGGTATGCGATGGTAAAAGGCAGTGCGCCCATTACGATGATGAAACAAAGCATGGCTAAAGCCGAATGGGCGGAGAAACAGTGGCTGGCTTTGCATTATTTACATGAACAACTGCCACACACGCCAACATCACTCTCATCCGATGCGTGGCTCGGAACTGGCTTGAAGTAATCTGTAGTAAAGTAATGATTTATTTGCTTAAATATGACCCTTCTTTGTCAACTGTTGGTTTGAGGTGAGAGTATGAAATTATCGGTTTATCAAATTGATGCATTTGCAAAGCAGGCCTTTGAAGGTAATCCGGCTTCGGTATGTCCTTTAGAGTTCTGGTTACCTGATGCGGTGATGCAGTTGATTGCGGAAGAGACTAATCTTTCTGAAACAGCCTTCTTTGTGGCAACCGAATCAGGCTTTCATATTCGCTGGTTTACACCAACTGTTGAAGTTGATTTGTGTGGTCATGCCACCCTGGCGGCAGCATTTGTGTTGTTTGAATATCTCGGTTTCGAAGGTGATAATATTGCCTTTGATTCACGTTCCGGGATTCTGAATGTTAGCCGTGACGGGGCGTTGTTGGTCATGGATTTCCCTGTGCAAGCGCCTGTCCCTTGTGAAACACCTGAAGAGATTCTGCACGCCTTTGGTATTGAACCTGTCGCGTGTCTGAAAGCTGAAGATTATATTGTTGTCTTTGAACTGGAGGAGGATGTGTTAACCGCAGACCCCAAGCTTGATCTCCTGCGTGAGTTGGATGGCAGGGGAGTGATCATCACAGCGCTATCTGAGCAGTATGATTTTGTCAGTCGGTTTTTTGCACCCAACTTAGGTATCAATGAAGACCCTGTAACGGGCTCTTCATTTACCCAGTTGGCACCTTTTTGGTCTGGGCAGTTGGGCCGATCAAAGCTGCATGCCAAACAGATCTCCAGTCGCGGTGGTGAAGTCACCTGTGAACTAAAAGGTGATCGCGTGGCTATCGCCGGAACGGCTGTGAAATTTTTGCATGGTGAGATCGAGCTGTAAAACAATATTGTTTATAAGGAGGCCAGAAATGGTGGCTGAACCTGAGTTTTTGTTTTACAGCGTTTTCAGAAATGCAATCAGATCTGCCTGTTTCGTGGCGTCGCAGATACGCTGAGCAGACATTTTGGTTTTGGCACTGCTATTGCCGGAGAGTGATTTTACAGCCTTTTTAGAATCACACAGCCACATGGCCAAGTTTTTATCATCCCATATCCAGCCACCAGCGGCCAATGCATCGCTATATCTTATGCCAGCCATGCTGCCTGCTTTACGACCATAGATTGCCTTCAGGCCCGGCCCCATTTTCTTCTTAGCTGTGAAAGCGTGGCACGATTTACATTTATTGGCTAACGATTTTCCTTTTGCAGCATCGCCAATGCTGGCTGCTTGAGCTTTCGCAACAGCAAGTGGAGCAGTCAAAGAGATGGCAGCACTATGTTTAGTTTCAGAGACCCTTGCCGCTGTTTCAGCGGCCTGTTTGGCGGCAGCGACTTTTGCAGCTTCGGCAGCCTTGTTGGCTTCAGCAACGTGTTCAGCTTCTATAGTTTTCGCTGTAGCACCTTCTTCGATCACTTTAGCTCTGTCTGGGAACGATGCAGTTAATTGTTCAGCAGCTTTTGTTGCAGCTTCTTTACTCTCCTCTATCTTGGCCTGTAACGCTTTGGCATGGGTCTCTACAACCTCTTTGGTGACAGCTACAGTGCTTGAAGCCGGAGTGGATGTTTGTTGTGATGTGGGAACGCTTGATGTTGCAGGCTCCTCACTTTGACAAGCTGCCAGTAACAGTAAAATGACGCATGGCAAATATAATCGGATTTTCATGTGATCTCCTTGGGATTGAACGATAGACAGGCCGTGATGATAAATAAGAGGGCAATCACTGACCAGTGTATAAAAACCATCACTGGTGTACTT
>CAYZJL010000163.1:0-4636 GCA_964478615.1 uncultured Zetaproteobacteria bacterium | reverse complement strand
AAGGGGACATTTCTACTTTGCTAAAAGCGGACACTTTCATTTTGCGCCTACACTCAGCTCTTATAAACTTGACAGTTTTCCTCGGGTTTATGACGATGCTGCCCCTACACTGCATGCATCAGATCTCTACCGTGATGCAACACAAGGAGTTACGCATGATTGCCCAGGCTGATGTGCTTAAAGCACTTTCCATCATTATGGATCCTGATTTCAATAAGGATATTGTCTCGCTCGGTTTTGTGAAAGAGATTGTCATAGGTGAAACCTCAGTTGCGCTCACCATCGAGTTAACCACGCCGGCCTGTCCTGTCAAAGAGGAGTTCAAACGTCAGGCTGATGAAGCTCTGTTGGCACTACCGGGCATTAACGCAGCCAATGTCACCATGAGTTCTAAAATCGTGGCCTCCAAAAGCAACGAGGGCATCCCCGGTGTTGCCAATATTATTGCTGTGGCATCCGGTAAAGGTGGTGTTGGTAAATCAACCACCACGGTCAACCTGGCTGTGGCCATGGCCCAGACCGGTGCTCGTGTTGGCCTGCTGGATGCCGATATTTATGGCCCATCGATTCCGCGCATGATGGGCTTAAGCGGCAGAAAACCACAGATTGATCGCGACAGTGAAAGTATTATCCCACTGGAGAACTATGCGGTGAAAACCATGTCGATTGGTTATCTGGTAGAAGATAATCAGGCTATGATTTGGCGTGGTGCGATGGTAGCAGGAGCGCTGAAACAGTTGCTCAATGATGTCGAATGGGGTGAGCTGGATTATCTGTTTATTGATATGCCACCGGGTACCGGTGATGCGCAGCTAACACTCACGCAAACCGTGCCGGTAACCGGTGCGGTGATGGTCACAACACCGCAGGACATCGCCCTCATTGATTGCAGCAAAGGCATCAATATGTTCGAGAAAGTGCATGTACCCAATCTTGGTATTGTAGAAAACATGAGCCAGTTTATCTGTCCGCATTGTGGAGAATCAACTGCCATCTTTGCAGAGGGCGGTGCTAAACGATTAAGTCAGGAGCATGCAACCGATGTACTGGCGCATATCCCTCTCGATCTTCAGATACGCGTAAGTGCCGATGAAGGAACGCCGATCGTCGCAGCCATGCCCGATTCAGAACAGGCCAAGGCATATCAAACGCTGGCCGGTGAAGTAGCACGTAAAATCAGCATCCTGAATCGTCGCCAGGTGAATATCCCTATCATCATGCAGAACTAGATTCAAAAGGTGAGCTCTGATCATAACATGATCATTGTTACTCCACGGTCACCGATTTGGCCAAATTACGCGGTTGATCCACATCCGTGCCTTTGATCAGAGCAACATGATAGGCCAGCAGTTGCAGCGGAATGCTGTACACAATGGGCGCAGTTCCCGGATAAATATCCGACAATAACAGACTCTGATAACGATCCAGTCCAATATCCACCTTCTGATCAGAGAAGAGGAATAGCTCACCACCACGGGCGCGTACCTCCTGCAGATTGGAGAGTACCTTTTCAAGCAGCGGATCATCAGGCAACGCACACACCACAGGCATAGATTCATCCACCAGCGCCAATGGGCCGTGTTTTAACTCACCGGCAGGATAAGCCTCGGCATGAATATAAGAGATCTCCTTAAGCTTTAAAGCCCCTTCCATAGCCACCGGATAAAATGGCCCGCGACCAAGAAATAGTGCATTCTGTTTATCCGAGAAATCCGCCGCCATAATTTTAATTTCATCGGCCAGTTGCAGCACCACCTCAACCTGACGCGGCAAGGCATGCAATTCGTTCACCAGCTGCTCTTCCTGCTCGGTAGTCAAACCTTTACGGCGGGCAAGTGCGATCATCAGCAGACGCAAAGCCACCAGCTGCGTGGTAAACGCCTTGGTAGAGGCCACACCTATCTCAGTACCGGCACGGGTCATCAGTGAAACATCCGATTCCCTTACCAATGAACTTTCAGCCACATTACATACACACAGACTACCGATATAACCCTGCGATCGACTGCCTTTGAGAGCAGCCAATGTATCGGCGGTCTCACCGGATTGAGAAATCGTAATAAGCAGAGTACCGTCAGGCACAACCGCTTTGCGATAGCGGTATTCAGAAGCCACTTCAACGTGGCAGGAAACGCCAGCTTCCTCGAACCAGTATTTTGCCACAAGGCCAGCATGAAAGCTGGTGCCACAGGCAATAATTTGCACATGTTTGGTGCGATCTAACAGCGCAGTGGTTTCATGGCCAAAACTTGCTTCGAGCAGATGACCCTTATGAATACGACCTTCAAGTGTTTCTGAAATCACGCCGGGCTGCTCATATATCTCTTTAAGCATATAATGCGCATACGGGCCTTTATCGATACTAACATTGGAAAGCGCCGACGCTTTAACAGGGCGCTCAACCTCATCCCCGCTAGCATTGTAGATCGTCACACCATCACGGCGCACTTCAGCAACATCACCCTCTTCAAGGAAGATAAACTTACGGGTCACAGAAAGCAGAGCAGCAACATCAGAAGCAATAAAATTTTCACCCTCGCCAATGCCAATAACTAACGGACTACCTTCACGTGTCACCACAATACTATCAGCATCCTCAGGGCTCGATGCAGCCAGTGCGTAGGCACCATCCAGCTCAGCCGCCACCTCAACAACTGAAGCAAACAGTGATCTGCCTGATTCGAGTTTATGCGCCATCATATGCGCAATCACTTCGGTATCTGTTTCAGATGTAAAGCTATAACCGAGTGAAATAAGACGGTCACGCAATACGTTATGGTTCTCGATAATACCGTTGTGAACAACAGCTACCCTAACCCCGCTCATATGCGGATGCGCATTGCGTTTGGCAGGTGCACCATGGGTTGCCCAGCGCGTGTGTGCAATGCCGAGCGTGCCAGTGACTTGCGATTGCTCTACCACACCTTTGAGAACCGCCACCTTACCGAGTGCTCTGAATCGTTTCAGTTCACCCTGATCATCTCTGACAGCCACTCCGGCCGAATCATAACCACGGTATTCAAGCCGCTCTAATCCCTCAATAAGCAGAGGAATAACATTATTCTGGGAAATGGCTCCTACGATACCGCACATTAGGATTTATCTTTTTGTGGACGTTTCCAGTCAGAAAAATACTTCGTAGCAGTGCGTTCGGAAAGTGTAAGACCGCCTGCTTCTACGTTTCTTGTGATGGTACTACCTGCACCGATCGTTGCATTGTCACCGACAGTGACAGGAGCCACCAGCTGGGTATCCGAACCGATAAAAACATTATCACCGATAATCGTTTCAAATTTGTTGGCTCCATCATAATTACAGGTAATCGTACCTGCACCAATATTACAATCTGAACCAATCGTACTATCACCAATATAACTCAGGTGATTGACCTTACTACCTTCACCGACAATGGATTTTTTAATTTCCACAAAATTGCCAACATGTACATGTTCATCGAGTACCGCACCCGGACGCAAGCGTGCATACGGGCCAATCACTGCATCAGAACCAACACCTGCACCATGAATATGACTAAATGCAAATACATTCACCCGATCATCCAGCCTGGCATCTACCAGCACAGCGTTTGGGCCAACCCTGCATTCATCACCAATCTGTGTTGAACCAATCAGATAACAACCCGCCTGAATCGTTGTATCCAGTCCAATACTGACACCTGCTTCAATACGCACAGTGTCCGGCTTTTCAATGGTAACACCACGACGTTGCCAGTCTTTGATGATACGGTCTTGCATCAGGCCTTCGACATGCGCAAGATCAACACGATCATTCACACCAACCATCTCATCTGAATCATCCATCGCAACTGCAGCAACAGATTGCCCTGCCTTGAGAGCAAGAGGCACAATATCCGGCAGATAATACTCTTCCTGTGCATTGCTGTTATCGATGGCATGCAACAGATCAAACAACACATCATAGCGTACACAATAGATACCACTGCTCACTTCACCTATATCACACTGTTCATCCGTAGCATCCTTCTGTTCAACAATACTGGTTACATTAGCCTCTGCATCACGAACAATGCGACCATAACCGAATGCATTGACCGGTTTAGCGGTAAGTACAGTGACATCTGTCTCGGACTGCCTGTGTTCATCAACCAGACGTGCCAACGTCTCAACCGATAACAATGGAGTATCTCCACAGACGATTAACACATCCCGAACATCACGAATGACCTTCTCACACTGCTGAACAGCGTGGCCCGTTCCCAACTGTTTGTCCTGAATAACCCAGTCAAGATTAGCTGGCTGGCCAACATGCTCACGCACCAGCTGAGAAGCATGGCCGGTGACTACAGCAATCGATTTGGGGCGTAGTGATTCAGCCGTATGCAGAACATGATCTATCATGGCTCTGCCAAGCACTTTATGAAGCACCTTAGGCAGATTTGAACGCATACGTTTGCCTTTGCCGGCAGCAAGTACGCACACCTGCAGATCAGGATAATGGAGTTGAGTCATTTGGCCTCCGTTGAGATAATGA
Source organism: uncultured Zetaproteobacteria bacterium (assembly GCA_964478615.1). Lineage (GTDB taxonomy): Bacteria > Pseudomonadota > Zetaproteobacteria > Mariprofundales > Mariprofundaceae > Mariprofundus. Next base: position 124 of record CAYZJL010000163.1, on the reverse strand, counting down.
ATGAACAGGAACTATAGAGAAAGATAGTAGGATTGCAGTCTCTTTTTACAACAAAAAAAGGGCCGCACAATGCAAGCCATTTACTTGACGAGTTGAAAAAAACACCACCTGACGGATCCACGTC
>CAYZJL010000162.1:0-4663 GCA_964478615.1 uncultured Zetaproteobacteria bacterium | reverse complement strand
GCCATGCAGCGTTATTACATCCGGATCTGTAATAAAAATGCACGCTGAACGTATTTAATACACTTCTTCATTTTATTCTCTATAACCTTTCATCAAATATTGAACTGTGGCGTGCAATAACAGCCTCTACACTTTTTCGATCAGTCTCAATGCCAAGTGTACGCATGGAAGTCACCGGACTATCTGTCATACCGCATGCCACAATGCCGGAAAAATGTTTTAAATTTGGATCAATATTCAAGGCGATGCCATGAAACGTGATCCACTTGCGACAACGCACACCAATTGCTGCGATCTTTTTGCCATCGACCCAAACACCAATACCACGCTCATCACGCCCGGCTTGCACGCCAAAGTCTGCCAATGCATCGATAATCATCTGCTCTAGACGATGCACATGTTGATGCAGATCCTGTTGTTTACGTAAATCTGCAATGACATAACAGATCAATTGCCCCGGTCCATGATAGGTCACTTCACCACCACGACCGCTGGCATACACATCAATTTTTTTACCTTCAACAGTCCGATGCAGTATATCTTGCTCAGAACCGGATGTGCCAATGGTATATACCGGAGGATGCTCGGTAAAAATAAGCGATGGCTCGGCTTCACCGATCAACACGCTGGCAACCAGCGCCTCCTGTTCTGCAATGGAATCAGGATAAAGTTGACTGTGATGGTGACGTATCTGCATCGCCGAACATTACCTGCACGGCTTCACATTGACCAAGGGCCATCACAGCTTAGAATCCAGCACCCCTCGAATTGTGCGAGGAAAAGGAGGTGCCAGTTATGCGTAATAAGACCAAAGACAAAGACACCGAACTCTCTTTTGAGCAAGCGCTTGATGGACTCACTACTCTGGTTGAAAAACTTGAATCAGGTGAGTTACCGCTGGAAGAGAGCGTTGCCGCTTTTGAGCAGGGCGTAAAACTATCCCGCCGTTGTGAATCACTACTGGACCAGGCCGAACAGCGCTTACAGATTCTCGATAGCGATACAGCTCAGTAGCCCCTAAGAACCATGCAAGCACCTGAATTTCTCTCAACACATGCGGCAGATGTGGAACAAGCACTGCACACCATGCTTGATGCACGCACATCCGTGGTCGCCTCTTCTCTTCTTGCAGCCATGCGCTACAGCCTGCTGGCCGGTGGCAAACGTATTCGCCCTGCCCTGCTGCTTGAAAGCTATCAAGCCTGCGGTGGTATTCGCTCTGAGACAATCAATAAAGAACAGATTATGCCAGCAGCTTTGGCGATTGAGTGCATTCACACCTATTCATTGATTCATGATGATCTGCCATGCATGGATGACGATGACCTCAGGCGAGGCAGTCCAACGTGTCATAAACAGTTTGATGAAGCTACTGCCGTTCTGGCCGCAGATGCCCTGCAGGCTCTGGCTTTTGAACTGCTGGCCAATGCCAAGATCGACAGTGATTTACGCTGCAAACTCATTCACGCACTGGCCCTTGCCGCAGGTTGTCAGGGCATGGTGGGTGGTCAGGTGTTGGATATGCAGGCAGAAAGCGACAGCGAAGGCATGGATATGCTGGCTGTGGAACGTATCCATCTGCACAAAACCGGCGCTCTCTTACGCTGGTGTTGTGAGGCAGGGGCACTGTTGGCCAATGCTAATGACAAACAATTTGAAGCATGTTCACGCTACGGGAAATCAGTTGGACTATTGTTCCAGATTGCTGATGATATACTCGATGCTACAGCAAGCTCAGTTGCATTAGGTAAAAGCGCAGGTAAGGATGAGGCTCAAAATAAAGCAACATATGTATCTGTATTGGGTTTGCAACGCGCCCGTGAACTGGCCAAGGAAATGCACGAACTGGCTATCACAGCCTGCGAGCCTCTGGACAGATCAGATTCAAAAGCACCAAACAGTAACAAGTCCGATCACCTGCAGGCGCTGGTGCATTACATTCTGGAGCGTGGTCAGTGACATTCCCAATGCTGGAAAAAATTCATAATACAGCTGACCTCAAAGCGATGTATGAGGATCAACTGCCTCGACTGGCCAAAGAGATGCGCGACTATCTGATTGAAACACTGGCTCCTATTGGCGGCCATCTGGGCGCAGGCTTGGGCGTGGTAGAACTCACCATTGCACTGCATTACATCTATAACTCTCCGCAAGACAAAATCGTCTGGGATGTCGGTCACCAGGCCTATCCACACAAAATCCTTACTGGTCGCTTGTCTGGCATGCCAACGATTCGTCAATATGGTGGTCTGTGCGGTTTCACCAAACGTTCCGAATCCGAACACGATCCATTTGGTGCAGGCCATGCATCCACTTCGATTTCTGCAGCATACGGGATGGCAGCAGGGCGCGACTTGAACCATGAAAACAATCACGTTATTGCCGTCATTGGTGATGGTGCTTTAACCGGTGGCATGGCATTTGAGGCACTGAATCATGCTGGCGCGCACAACAACCGTCTGTTGGTCATCCTCAACGATAACGAAATGTCGATTGCCCCGAATGTCGGTGCCATGAGCTCATATCTGGCGCGTATTATTACCGGCAAACCGTACACACAGGCAAAAGACACAGCCAAACGTATTCTTGATAAGCTGCCTGGTGCACTCGATGCAGCCAAGAGAGTTGAAGAACATGTCAAAGGCATGATCACACCCGGCACCCTGTTTGAAGAGATGGGCTTTCGATATATCGGCCCTGTTGATGGTCATGATTTCAATCATCTGTTGCCAACACTAAGCAACTGCAAAGACCTTGATGGCCCGATTCTGTTACACACGATCACTAAAAAAGGATTGGGATTTTCTCCCGCCGAAGAGGATCCTGAAACATGGCATGGTCTTGGCCCATACAATGTTGAGACAGGCAAACCCAATAAGAGCACCGGCACCCCACCAAGTTACACCGAAGTGTTTGCTGAAACACTGGCTGATCTGGCTGAAACAGATGATCGCATTGTTGCTATCACCGCCGCCATGCCGGGTGGCACAGGCCTGTCACGCTTTGCCAGGCGCCATCCGGAACGCTGCTTTGATGTAGGTATCGCCGAGCAACATGCGGTAACCTTTGCCGGAGGCCTGACTGTAGCTGGCAAGCGTCCCTTTCTAGCGATTTATTCCACCTTTTTGCAGCGCGCCTATGATCAGATCATTCATGATATCTGCATTCAGAACCTGCCAGTCACCTTCTGCATGGATCGTGCAGGCATTGTTGGTGCTGATGGTGCAACCCATACAGGCATGTTTGATATCGCCTTTATGCGCAGTCTGCCAAACATGACCATCATGGCTCCCAAGGATGAGATGGAACTCAAAAACATGCTGGTGACCGCTTTAACTATTGATGGCCCTGTCGCCATTCGTTACCCGCGCGGCAATGGTTATGGTGTGGATATCACTGAGCCTGAGGCATTAAGCATAGGCCAGGCTGAACTGCTGGAAGAAGGCTCCGATGGTTTGGTTCTGGCTGTTGGTAGCCGGGTTGAAGATGCCAGAGAGGCAGTACGCACCTTGCGTGAGGAAGATGATCGTGCTCTTACTCTGCTCAATCTGCGTTTTATCAAGCCTCTTGATGAATCCATGATTTTATCCCATTTACAGACGGGCAAACCACTGGTCGTCATCGAAGAGGGTATTCGTCATGGAGGCATTGGCGAACAGATTGCAGCCCTTGCACTCACGTCCGGCTGGAGTGGTCAATTCATTCACATCGCCATGCCCGACAGCTTCCCCGCACATGGCACACAGGCCGAAATCCTGCGTGATCTTGAACTTGATGCTGCAGGTATTCTCAAGCAGTTGCGCAGTTAAGCGCTTCAATGGCAAAAGTAAAAGTTAAGAAAAAGCGCTTAGACCAACTACTGGTTTCCCGTGAGCTGGTCGAATCCGCAGACAAAGCTCAGCGCCTGATTATGGCAGGCCTTGTGTATGTCGCTGGTCAGAAATCGGATAAAGCCGGTCATTTAATTGCCGAGAGTGCTGAAATCGAAGTACGCGAAGTACTGCGTTATGTCTCACGCGGTGGTCTCAAACTGGAAAAAGCCCTCGAGGTATTCCCATTTAACGCCGAAGGCATTGTCGGCCTGGATGTTGGTGCCTCCACGGGCGGCTTTACCGATGTGCTACTGCAAAATGGCGCAGAGAAGGTATATGCCGTTGATGTCGGTCATAGTCAGCTGCACTACAAACTCCAGAACGATGAGCGTGTGATGAATCTGGAAAAGACACATGTACGCAAGTTAACCGCCGAACTTATTCCACAACCCGTTGATGCACTGGTCATTGATACCTCATTTATCTCCCTGACCAAGGTCTTGCCATGCGCATGGCCATTTGTGAAATCCGGTGGCTGGTGTGTAGCGCTGATCAAACCTCAATTTGAAGTCGACCCCAAACATCTTGATCGTGGTGTAGTGCGTGAAGATGAGTGGCGTCAGTGGGCCATAGAACGCGTCACAGCCATGGTAGAATCCGAACTGACTGGTGCTGAGATTATCGGCATCACCGAGTCACCCATTCATGGCCCAAAGGGTAATGTAGAATATCTGCTTGGATTACATAGAAACAGATAATCAAAAACACTTACCGCAACCTGTCTCGAACTCAATCAAGTCTAGGAGTCTGTCGGACTTATGAGAAATCTACTGCGCGGCAGGGATAACGGC
>CAYZJL010000161.1:0-4671 GCA_964478615.1 uncultured Zetaproteobacteria bacterium | reverse complement strand
CCTGTGGCTAAAACAGCGTTTCTTGCCGTGCCTTTCAGTCAATTCTGGGAAAAATAATGTGCCAGGCTTGAGCGGCTCAAGAAACGCTTTACGCAACACCTCTTAACCCGGCAAAGCCGGAATCTGTTCCTTTAAAGGGTAGCGTCCCATTTTTCACATTTTTCCATGGACGCGGCGATTGAGGCAATACGCCAGAATTCCCCCTGCTAAAAATGACTGTAAAAATGACTGTGTCAGGCTTTCATAATTTGATATTGATGAATCGTTGCTGATTTCCAAGGTTATGGAATGTCTGGAAGTGGCCAATAGCAGCCATTTGCCCAACTCACGATTCATAACTCCATAGTAGAAGCGCATTGATTCCTATTCACCCCGATGCGCACTAGCTTTCACCGCCATGGTTACGCATCAATCACTCAACAAAATCAGGCTGTTTTATGCTGCATACTTTGCGGCGATGGGATTGATTCTGCCGTTTTTTCCGCTCTATCTGGATGATCGTGGCTTTGATGCCGCCATGGTCGGGCTGATAACAGGCTTGATCGCGCTCGCCAAAGTGATCGCACCTCCCTGGATCGGCCATATGCTTGATGGCCGCTCAGCATCCGCAACACATCGCTTCATTGTTATCGCATCAGCGCTGGCTGCGCTTATGGCTTTCCTATTCGGCCTTTCAGACCACATTGTACTATTTGCAACCATCGTACTGTTGTTTGGTATTTTCTGGGCAACCATATTACCACTCACCGATGGGCTATCAATTACTATATCTGAATCGGATGCTGCTGATTATGGCCGATTGCGCGTCTGGGGATCGGTTGGTTTTGTGGTCACCTCATTAGCCGGTGGTTTATGGCTAGTTGGCGATTATATCCAGAGCTTCCCCATCGTACTTGCTGCATTCATGCTGATTCTGGTATTTGCATCTATGGGTTTCCCCATGTTCAAGCCAGCAGCAGTGGAGACATTAGAATCCACAACATTTTCAAAACCGTTTTATACCCTGTTGACCATCGCTTTTATCATGCAGGTATCGCATGGTGCATATTACGGCTTCTTTAGTCTATATCTGGCAGAAGCGGGGTATTCAGGTGGCCAGATTGGTATCTATTGGGTCATTGGGGTGCTGGCTGAAATCATACTCATGTGGCGCTGGTCAAAAGCACTGCAGCAAGCTGCTCCGGCGCTTGTGTTCTCAATCTGCCTGCTGCTTGCCGCCCTGCGCTGGGCAGGCATTGGCCTTACCACCGACCCCATACTGCTCATCCTGTTGCAACTGCTGCATGCAGCCAGTTTTGCGGCATTCCATGTCACAGCCATTGCCTGGGTAAAACGACTATCGCCCGACTCACGCCATGCCGCAGCGCAAGGGCTATTTTCTGCCGCAGGATTCGGCTTAGGCAGCACGATTGGCATCATGGGTTGTGGTCTGATAGCCAATGCATTTGGCTATACAACAGCCTTTTATCTCTGTGCCTTCGTTGCTCTGCTAGGCATTCCACTAAGCCTGTTATTGCGCAACATCAATTCAAGAAACTAACGCAACGTATAAAAAAGGTTCATCGCGAAACTCAGGAAATTCTGCTTTGATCATACGAGAAAAAAGAACCGTAAGACGTAATCAAAAAACTAGCCAGAAGGTGAATGGAGAAGCCAGAGAGGCTCCCTTGGGGACGAATGCACACAAATTTTCACGAATTATTCGTGTTCATTCGTGAAATTCGTGGCTGGCTGTTTTTATGATTGAGTAACGCCTAACAGTTACTTCAAGTTAATGGTTTTCACTAATGTTCAATGAACCAAAAAAAGCGGCGCTTTTATGGAGACATAAAAGCGCCGCTCATGATGAAGCCTGCTATGTTACTGTTTCAGCAGTGCATTGATTTTGCGTACAAATCCAGCTGGATCTTCAGGCAGTGCGCCTTCAGCCAGTACGGCCTGATCAAACAAAATACTGGAGAAGTCGCTGATCTTCTCTTTTGAACGCATTTTAGACAGACGCTGAATCAACTCATGATCCGGATTGATTTCCAGAATCGGTTTCATATCCGGTACATTTTGGCCAGCCTGTTTAAGAATGCGCTCCATATTTGAGCTCATATCAAACTGATCAGATACCAGACATGCAGGTGATTCGGTCAGACGATCAGTCACACGTACATCCTTAACCTTTTCACCCAACGACTCTTTAATCTTCTCTACCGCAGGTTCAGCCGCTTTGGCTTTCTCTTCATGCTCTTTTTTCTCTTCTTCGGCATTTTCACCAATGCCAGAGAGATCAAGCTCACCCTTGGCGATAGATTGCAGTTTTTTGCCATCAAAATCGGTCAGGTGTGAAGTCAGCCACTCATCAATACGATCATGCAACAAGACCACTTCGATACCCTTCTTACGGAACACTTCCAAGTGCGGGCTATGTTTGGCGGCAGCCAGAGACTCAGCAGTAATAAAGTAGATAGTATCCTGACCTTCCTGCATACGTTCAATGTAATCACTCAACGATACAGTCTGATCATCCGATGACGTGGTTGAGAAACGCAACAGTTTAGCAATGCGATCACGGTTAGAACTGTCTTCAATAACGCCCTCTTTCATGCAGTTACCAAACTCTTTCCAGAAATCAGCATAATCTACACTGCTCTCTTCTTTCTCTTCACCGACAATCTCAGCATCGGTTACATCTAAATTGGCATCAGAACTGGCATCATCGCTCTCAGTAGGCGGAGAGTTTTTCACCATCTCTTCCAGCATGCCCAACACTCGTTTGCTTGCGCCCTTCTTCATCGCATCCATAGCAGGGCTCTTCTGCAGAATTTCACGCGACACATTCAGTGGCAAATCATTGGTATCCATCACACCGCGCACAAAACGCAAGTAGCGTGGCAACAACTCTTCGGAGGCTTCCATGATAAACACACGGCGTACATAGAGTTTTACACCATGTTTTGCTTCTGCCTGCCACAGATCAAACGGCGCACGTTTCGGCAAATACAGTAACAAGCTGTATTCATACTTACCTTCCAGTTTCTGATGCAGACGTGCCATCGGATCTTCAAAATCATGACCGATATGTTTATAGAAATTATTATAATCTTCATCAGAGAGTTCAGATTTCGGGCGTGTCCAGAGCGCTGAAGCCTGATTGACTGTTTCAATCTCGGCAGGTTTCTCTTCTTCACCTTCTGCTGCTGGAAGTGACACACCCATCATACGAATCGGGAACGGGATATGATCAGCATATTTATGCACGATAGATTTCAAACGCCAGTCATCAAGAAATTCATCCGCTTCTTCGCGCAGATGCAATACGATTTCGGTACCGCGCGTCTCTTTTTCAACGGTGTCCAACTCATATTCGCCATCACCGGCAGACTCCCAGTGCACACCGTGCTCTTTGGTCAAACCTGCACGGCGCGTTGTCAGCGTTACTTTATCAGCAATCAAAAATGAGGAGTAAAAACCCACACCGAACTGACCGATAAGGTGTGCATCCTGTTCCTGATCTCCGGTCAGCTGCCCGAAAAACTCTTTGGTGCCTGAACGTGCAATAGTGCCGATATTATCCACCACTTCATCACGGCTCATGCCGATACCGTTATCACGAATGGTGATCGTACGCGCTTCTTTATTCACCTCAATATAGACGTGCAGATCTGAATCGCCTTCGTTCAAAGCATCGTCCTTAGTCGCTTCAAAACGCAATTTATCAGCGGCATCGGATGCATTGGAGATCAATTCACGTAGAAAAATTTCTTTGTTCGAATAGAGCGAGTGGATCATCAAATCCAGTAGCTGTTTTACCTCGGTCTGAAAAGCACGAGTCTCTTTTGCTGCAGTTGCTGTCATACGGTCTCCTTCATCTAAGCTGAACATTTTTATGAATGAGATAGATAGGGTCTGCCTGATCGTGATTCAAGGGTCTCTTTGATAATATTCCACGCATCAAGCTTCTGCATGCGTGTCATACTGGCATGGGCAGGGCTGCTAGATGGAAGCAAATGCATTGCTAATGCTGGCACAGGCACGCACTGGCAACATGATTGTGCCCGAATCACTAGTTTTTGGTAGAGCTGTTCAGCTTTGCGGCCATTAAAAAATATCGTTTTTACATCCGGATGATCGGCAAAGAAGCGTGCAAAATCATTGGCCACCACCGTATCCATCTCAATAGCCTGATCCAGGCTACCCGGCCGTACACATTGATGTGCCACATCCCACAGCGCAATATGATCTGCTCTCAAACATGATAAACGTGAGCCATAATCGAGCTCTGGTGAAAAACCAAAAAGCTGGCCCATGATAGGCCAAAAACTATTCTGAGCATGAGCATAGTACTGTTGCAATGCCAACGATTTTCGCCCAGGCATTGACCCTAAAATCAGCACGCGCGCATCAGGTCTGGCTATATAAGGAAGTCCGATATCTGGCATCGGCCAAGCGTTGCACGCTTTGCTGCGTCCAACAAGAAGTGATTGTGATTACCCTCTCTTTAAATCTGAAGATAAGCCATCGCCAGCATTTACAGCCATTAAAAGCTAACGTTTTACATGCAGGGCAGAGGCAGCCAAAAAACATTCCTTTTACTGAGGGCCCTCAATTTCCAAAGTTATGTATTATGTCGCCGGAACTTCCCGATCAAACTTTTTCCTTGCAACGCGGGACGGACCATAT
>CAYZJL010000160.1:0-4690 GCA_964478615.1 uncultured Zetaproteobacteria bacterium | reverse complement strand
GCTGTGCGAGCAATAAACTTTCTTGACTCTGTTTTAATTGATTTAGTATCGCGCTGCGCTCAAAGCTCGAACTGATCATCTCGGCCGAAATGCTCAAGGCACGCACATCTTCATCATTCCACGCACGCGGCTGTTTCACATCATCAAAACCAATAAATCCTATCAAGTTTCCTGCCGATGAAAGCAACGGCATCACCAAGACAGCCTGAATAGCCTGAGCCTGTAAAATATCTTTTTCTGCATCGGCCTCCGCGGGTAAATCGGCTACGCAAGGAATGAGAATCACCTCATGCTGATTCAGCTTTTTCATCCACCATGGAAAAAAAACTGCATCCAAGCCTTGCAGCTTATCAATTTGAGGTACTACTCCAGCTGCACACCATTCATAAGAATTATCCATCACTTGTGGCGAAGATGCCTGAAATTGAAAAATATAAGCACGATCTACGGCCACGGATTCCGCCAGTATTTGTAGCACTGCATCCATGCTCTCATGGTTGCTATTGAGGAGAAAACTTGAAACCGAAGCCAGCGCGCGTTCTATCATCATGCGTTGTTTCAGTTGACGCTCTGTCTGTTTGCGTGCACTAATATCCGTGACGGTGGCTTGTACCGCCGCTTCGCCACCAATCTCTACAGCTCTGAGCAGTACTTCGGCTTCAAACGCTCCACCATCACTACGCTGATGCAGCCATTCAAAACGCAAGAAACCACTTTGCATCGCTTGCTCAATACGTTGGTTCGCAGCATCCATCGAATCCACCCCATCGGCTTGAAACTCAGGTGACAGCTGCCCTAGATGCAACGTACAAAACTCCGTCTTATCCCGGTAACCAAACATGCGTAAGGTTTCCTCATTGCAATCAATAAATTTATTCTGTTGCAACACCATATTAGCCGCATAGCGATTGTCGAACAGCGACTGGTACATCGGCTCTAACGATTGTGATCTCCTAACCCCTGTCACGACACCCACAATAGCAGCCGCGCCTTTCACTTCCGTTAACGATGCGTGATACGAGACCCAGAGCACGGAGCCGTCTTTTTTTACCACGCGCATTTCCATCGCTGAGGCTACATCTTCGCCGCCTAAACGCTGCTGACCGCGCTCTCTGACTGCCGCCTGATCATCCGGATGGATAAACTCCCAGAAATTCTTACCCAGCAATTCATCACGCCGATAACCACTACGCTCTTCCGCCGCTGCATTGACATAAATCAAACGATTATGCTGATAAACAAATATCGCCACTCCGATAGCATCGGTCAGTCCATGTGTTACCTCTATCATTGTAGAACCTGCAAGTTGACTCAAATAGTTCTCCCTAAGAAAATAAGGCACTTCACCCTGTGTCATCCAACCCGTCCATGGATTGCCAACCATAGCAGCAACACTAACGTGGATGTAGTTCAGCATGAATCACACACCATAACTAGCATGCCTTCTGCATCTCTCCTCCCGGCATGCGATAGCGCATTGATACATGGGTCGCAAGAGTTCCCCTCATCACCATGGGAGAAGCATTATGCCGCACGAACTGATTTCGCACTATCAACCTGTTTGGGTGTTCGCTTCAGTACTGACTGCGGTTTTTTCTGCCTTTGTTGCCCTCGGAACCGTACAACGCATCTATTTGGCCGCAAGCACACGACATTCCACCTTCTGGCTATGCGCCTTTGGCATCAGCATGGGCACAGGCATCTGGAGCATGCATTTCATTGCCATGCTGGCCTTTCAATTACCTATCCCCATCCATTATGATCCCATGTTAACGGCTCTCTCGCTGCTGATTGCCATTATCATCACAGCTCTAGCACTGTTGCCATTGCGCCAGGGGGGCAGCATGCACGGCTGGCGTTTATTGGCCATCGGCACAGCCATGGGGCTTGGTGTTTCCAGCATGCATTATAGCGGCATGGCGGCATTGCAATTGCAGGCCAGCATGCAGCATGAACCGGTCATCGTGGCAGCGTCCATCATCATTGCTATCACGGTTTCCATTATTGCACTGCGCATTGTCAATCATTTGCGCGATGTGCGTGTATTCGGACAATTACATATCAAACTCTGTGCCGCATTGGTGATGGGGATGGCCGTCGCTTTCATGCATTACTCGGCCATGCAAGGATGCCATTTTTTTGCCTCCACCGAGCCTGCATTGTCAAACCCACTAGCAGCTAACATCTGGTTATCCCATGACTTGCTCATCGAGCTGGTCATTGCCATTTCCATGCTCGTGCAATTCAGCATCCTCATTATGACGCTGCTTGATGAATCCAAAGGCTATGCCAATGCCAATCGGGCAAAAAGTCAGTTTCTGGCCAATATGAGCCATGATATTCGCACCCCAATGAACGGTGTGATCGGCATGTTAAGCATGCTCAATGAGGCCAGTTTAAGTACCACCGAACGGCATTATCTGACCAATGCTCAACTGGCTTCGCAGGAGTTATTAGCACTGCTCAATAATATTCTTGATTTCTCAAAAATTGAATCAGGCTCCATTCAACTCGAGCACATTGAAATTGATACCCGCAATTTTTTCAAATCAGCCTTGCTCGCCTTTCAACATCAGGCGGAGGAAAAGTCTATCGCGATCAATCTCATACTCGACCATGCGCCAGCCCGCATCGTGGCCGATCCGGTACGCTTGCGTCAGATCATCAGCAATCTGGTCAGCAATGCTGTGAAATTCACCCACCACGGGGGCGTGCGTGTTGTAGTCAGCATGTGTGTCAACGATGCATCGAAACTATGCGTGAGCATCAAGGATAGTGGCATCGGTATGAATGCCGAACAGCGGCACACTATCTTCAATAGCTTCACACAAGCCGATTCTTCCACCACGCGAAAATATGGGGGTACGGGACTCGGCACCACCATCGCCCATGAATTGGTGCAACTCATGGGCGGCGATCTCAAGGTCGAAAGCATCCCCGGCGAGGGTTCTGTATTCTCATTTTCTTTGCCTTCGCTGGCTGCTCCCGGATCGAGTCCAATCAGCAATGAAGTAAATCTACAGCAGATGGAAGCGCTATCGTTTCTGGAGCACTGCAAATACGACAACTTTCAACAACAGCGTATTTTACTCGCTGAAGATAACGCCTTGAACCAACTGGTTGCACAATCGCACCTGGAAGCGATGAACTTGCATTGCACCATCGCCGCCAATGGCAGCGAAGCCGTAGCCATGTATGAGCAACAGCCCTTTGATCTCATTTTAATGGATATGCAAATGCCTGTGATGGATGGAATCGAGGCCACCCGGGACATTCGCAAACTTGAACATTCAGATGGCTATAACGATGAGCGACATATCCCGATTATTGCATTGACCGCCAATGCCATGAAAGAAGATGTTCAGCATTGTATGAAAGCAGGCATGGATGATTATATCACCAAGCCTTTTGAGCCAAAATCCTTAGCTACAATCATCCATAAATACCTATCCAAGCTGCAGCATCATCAACGCGCTGTATCTGCGCGCCAGTCATCGGCGCAGCCAGCTCAACAGCCTGAAAAACGCATCATCTAAACCGATATCCTGCGTGCATAGCAGCAAACGCTTGCAGGATTCAGGTAATAAAAATCAAGGAGACTACTCGTGTTAGATACCCGTTATATTGATCGTATATATTCCCCTCAGCAAGCTGATGAGCGTGCCCGTGCGTTGGAGCCACCGTCAGACAACACATGCGCTGAACCTGCCAACATTGTCATCTTTGGTGCTTCCGGTGACTTAACCAAACGCAAATTATTGCCCGCGCTGGCGCAAATGCAGCGCAGTAATCTGTTAGGGCCATATTCCCGCATTATTGCTTCTGTACCCGAACCTTGGAGTCAATCGCAATGGGTGGACTATGTGCACGCCCAATTGCTGCAATACTTTCCAGACACCATCCTCAACCCACAAGCATGGCAGCGCATCGCCGCTAAGCTGGATATTGTCAATGGTGATCTGGCTGACCCTGCGATGTACCAGGCCCTCGCCAAAAGCCTGAAAACGGAAAAGGGTAAAAAGAATGCCCTGTTTTATTTCGCGGTGTCGCCGGCATGGTATGAGTGCATTGCACGCAACCTGAAAGAAGCCGGTCTGAGTGATGAAAGCGAAGGTTTTCGTCGCATTGTGGTGGAAAAACCATTTGGTACCGACCTTTCCAGTGCACAACAACTCAATCGCGACCTGCAACACCATTTTGATGAATCGCAAATTTACCGTATCGATCACTATCTGGGTAAAGAATCTGTGCAGAATTTAATGGTTTTCCGCTTTGCAAATTCGATTCTGGAGCCACTATGGAATCGCAATCATATTGATCATGTGCAGATTTCCGTATCCGAATCCCTAGGTATTGGCTATCGCGCTGGCTATTACGATCAGGCCGGAGCCCTTAAAGATATGATCCAGAGCCATTTATTGCAGGTGATGGCGTTGGTAGCCATGGAAGCACCCGTTTCCCTTGAAGCTGATGATGTCCGGGATGAAAAATTAAAAGTATTGCGCGCCGTCCGTGAGATTGAACTAGATGAAGTGGAGCGGATCGCAGTGCGGGCGCAATACGCTGCGGGTACAAGTGGCGATGAACATTTACCCGATTACAAGCAGGAAACCGGTGTTGCGGATGATTCGTGTACGGAGACATTCGCTGCGATCAAACTGTTTATTGATAACTGGCGTTGGCAGGATGT
>CAYZJL010000159.1:0-4697 GCA_964478615.1 uncultured Zetaproteobacteria bacterium | reverse complement strand
TGTAGAAGGAGAGGATCGTTTTTTAATGCTTGGGCTTAGCACAACACACAAGGTTCTTATGATTTGTCACTGTGAAAGAAACTCGGGAAATATTGTTCGAATTATTTCTGCCCGCAAAGCAACTAAAAATGAACGGAAGTTCTATGAAGGTGATAAAAAATGAAAAGTGAATATGACTTATCTAAAATGCAATCGAGAAAAAACCCATATGCATCTAAACTGAAAAAGCCTGTTACCATGAGGCTTAGTGAAGATGTTATTGAATATTTTAAGTCAATGGCAAAAGACTCAGATATTCCATATCAAACACTTATCAATTTATATCTTCGTGATTGTTTAAATCACCATCGTAAGCTAGATGTTTCATGGCATGCATAACCCTAACCAGTGACTATTCAGTGGTTTGCGCCACCACCACAACGGGCCTCGGCTTTGACTCCTGTGTCGCCCTACCTCCTACATCCTATGTAGTCGTCCCGTCCTGCACAATCAATCTTCCGTTACATGCCACCCCTGCTACCCCGATGGAATCTGCGAAATGATACGCTGCTTCCCGGTACTACAAAGGCATATGGATAACTCCTTTGGAGGAACTCTAACCCGCTAGATTCATTGCCGAAAACGGCATACGGATAGTATATTCTTTTCTTGAGTCCAGGGGCAATATCGTAATGTAAACCGTCACCGTAATGCCGTAATGCGATTGCGATTTCACTGTTGCAGGTGTCAGCAATAGCTTTATTTATCAGCTGGTTAATTATATTGTTCGCCCATCCTCAAAGACGGTACCCCAGCTGTTCACTCAGACGGACTGAAGCGGAAAGGAATGATGACTACACTTAAACGCATAACCGCCATGACGCTTAAGCGCGCCAAGCAGGCAGATGAAAAAATGGTATGGCTGACAGCTTATGATGCTGCCAGTGCCCAGATCGCTGAAGCCGCTGGAGCTGAAGTGCTACTTGTTGGCGACTCGCTCGGCATGGTTTCATTAGGCTTTGATTCTACCCTGTCTGTTACCCTTGATCATATGATTCACCACACCGCAGCTGTTGTACGTGGCCGCGATAAAGCATGGGTCGTGTGTGATCTGCCTTTCGGCTCCTACCAACAAAACCCCGAACAGGCATTTGCCAGTAGCGTACGGGTGTTGCAGGAGAGCGCCTGTGATGCTGTCAAACTCGAGGGCGGCGAACACATGGCCGCAACAATTGAGTTTCTGAGTGAACGCGGTATTGCAGTTGTCGCGCATATCGGCCTCACACCACAATCGGTAAAAAAATTCGGTTCCTACGGTAAACGTGCCAAGGATGATGCAGGCCGAAAGCAATTGATCAATGATGCAAAAGCTGTATCTGCTGCCGGTGCGGTATGCATCGTACTGGAAAATATCCCTGCGGATCTGGGTAGTGACATTACTGCTATGCTGGACACCCCGACTGTCGGCATTGGTGCAGGCAATGATTGTGATGCCCAGGTATTGGTGTGGAATGATCTGCTTGGTATTTCTGAGTCCAATCCACCATTTGCACCAGCTTATGCCAATGTGCGCGCTATCATGAGCGATGCTATTGCGCGCTGGGCTGCCGATGTAAAATCAGGTCAATTTCCAAAAGCATGAGAGTAGCCCACACAACAGCTGAAATGCGCCGCCAGCTTAAAACTCTACGCGACCACAAAACCATCGCCTTCGTACCCACCATGGGCTGTTTGCACAATGGCCATACGCGCCTGATCAAAGCAGCCAAAGAACTGGCTGATATCGTCGTGGTCAGTATTTATGTGAATCCATTGCAGTTTGGTCCGAATGAAGATCTGGAGAAGTACCCACGTCCCTTTGAACGTGATGCTCAGATGTGTGAAGCCGCCGGTGTCGATTTCATTTTTCACCCGACATCACTCTACTCCAAATCCGGCCCCAGGGTCACATTGAAAGCCACCAAGCTCTCCGACTGCCTGTGCGGTGATACGCGCCCCGGCCATTTTGATGGAGTGGTTACAGTGGTGAATATCCTGTTCAATATTGTGCGTCCCGATTTCGCCATCTTTGGTGAGAAAGACTGGCAGCAACTGGCCATTATCCGGCGCATGGTAAACGATCTGCAGATGCCCATTGAAATCATCGGTGCCAAAATTGTGCGTGAAGCAGACGGCCTCGCCATGAGCAGTCGTAATCGTTATCTCTCCAAGGCTGATCGCAAACAGGCGCTGGTTCTGTCCAGAGCACTGATCACCATGCAAAAGCTGGCAGCAGATGGTGAAGGTGATGTGGAGGTACTAAAAAGCGCGGCACAAGCGATACTCACCTCCGCCAATATTACCACTCAATATCTGGATGTACGCAATGCGACATCGCTGAAAAACAAACGCAAACTCAACAATCAGAGTAGCCGAGCCTTCATTGCCGCCCAGGTCGGTTCAGCCCGCTTGATTGATAATATGCCACTTATTTATTCTCCGTCGGAGTCAATATTATGAAACTCACTATGCTAAAATCCAAAATCCATCGTGTTACCGTATCGCACGCTGAACTCGATTATGAAGGCTCCTGCGCCATTGATCAGAATCTCATGGACAAAGCCAATATTCTGCCATTCGAAATGCTGCATATTTATAATGTTGCCAACGGTGAACGTTTCACCACCTACGCCATCACTGCCCCGCGTGATTCCGGCACCATCGGTGTAAATGGCGCTGCGGCACACAAAGCATCGCCGGGTGACCTGCTGATCATCTGCACCTATGCTGAACTACAAGCAGCAGAGGCTGAACACTTCAATCCAGCACTGGTTTATGTTGATACGGGCAACAAAGTCACACATACCTCGCACGGCCATCTCGCAGCTGCCTAAGGTGTCTTACCTTTACGCCATTAATAATATCCAGGTCGGGCTCAACGAAACTGATCGTGAAATAAAACAGCGTCTGGCCGATCACTGTATGCTCAGTTCCGATGCGATTGGATCATTCAACTGTGCGCGTCGTGCGCTTGATGCGCGTAAAAAAACAAATATTCACTTTGTCTGCACCTATGAAATAGAACTCAATCAACCACTCGGTCCACTACCCAAAAACACTCGGATGATTGAACACTCATCACTATCGGCATGCACACCAGAACTGTTAAACAAGAAAGTGAACAACGATGAGCATGTCATCATCATTGGCGCTGGCCCTGCAGGGCTGTTCACTGCACTCGCACTGGCTGAAGCAGGACTTCGCGTCACACTGCTTGAGCGCGGCAAACCGGTTGAGACCAGGATGAGAGATATTGGACGTCTACGTTCTCGCGGTGAACTCAACCCCGAGAGCAATATCTGTTTTGGTGAAGGTGGCGCCGGCACCTATACCGATGGTAAACTCTATACCCGTATCAAACATCCATTCCTGCGTCATGTGCTGCACACCTTTGTGCGCTTTGGTGCCAGAGACGATATTCTTGTTGATGCACACCCGCATCTGGGTACCGACAAACTGGTGCGCATCGTTCGAAACATGCGTGAAAAGCTGATTGAACTCGGTGTTGATTACCGTTTCGAAACCCGTGTTGATGATCTACTCATGATCAATGGCTCTGTAACTGGTGTGCGCGCCACCAACTTGGTAACGCAAAGCGTGGATGAAATCAGCGCCACCCATATTGTGCTGGCCACCGGTCACTCCGCCCGCGATACCTTTGAACGCCTGCAAGAACTTGGCATTAAGATGGAAGCCAAAGCATTTGCTGTTGGTGTACGTGCTGAACATCCGCAGGAACTGATCGATAACATCCAATTCGGTGCAGCAGCCTCTCACCATAAACTGCATGCAGCAGAATATAGCCTGACCCATCAGGCCAATGACAAACATCTTGGCAAACGTGGCGTGTACAGCTTCTGCATGTGCCCGGGCGGATTGATTGTGCCCTCCCCTACTGAAGCTGGACACATGGCGGTAAATGGTATGAGCAATGCCAAACGCGGTGGTCGCTGGGCTAACTCAGGCCTGGTTGTACAAGTCACACCTGAAGATATTAGCCGCCACGGTATTGCTAACAATCCACTAATGGGCATCACATTCCAACGCCAATTGGAAGCATTCACATTCCAAGCAGCAGGCAATCAATATGCCGCACCAACGATGAAATTAACCGATTTCATTAATGGCAAGGCAAGCAGCACGCTGGCTTCCAACCGCTTCAAACCGCAAGCTATAGCATCGGATTTGCATCAGATTTTTCCAAACTGGATCAGCCGACCGCTGGTTGAAGGTATCCGTTCTTTTGATCGCAAAATGCGTGGTTATATCACGAACGAAGCCAATCTGTTCGGCACAGAAACACGTACCAGCTCCCCTATTCGCATTGAACGCGGTGAAAACATGCAGTCTGTAAATGCACGCGGGCTATTCCCTGTCGGTGAAGGTGCCGGTTATGCCGGTGGCATCGTCAGCGCTGCTGTTGATGGGCTCAAAGCCGCTGCTGCTATTATTAACAGTTAAATCAAAACCATTCCTGATTACGTATTAATAGCAGCCAAAAGGTTTCAATTCCTGTATACTAATGATGTGACTTCAATTGGAGGTAACATCACGAAAAACAAGGTACAATTTCAGCACTTGCTTTGCAGCGCCCTTCCGGTCGCAGAGTTACGCAGAGTAAAACTTTAGGCGCTTCACGAATCTGTGTGGGTAACCCGTAGGAATAGGCTATCGTTTGG
>CAYZJL010000158.1:0-4736 GCA_964478615.1 uncultured Zetaproteobacteria bacterium | reverse complement strand
CGATACCAATAACTTTTGGATCAAGCTGACGAGAAGTAGAATCAAGTGGATCAACCGCAGGGTAGATACCCAGCTCAGCGATCTGACGAGACAGTACAATGGTAGAATCCAGATGCGCAAACGTGGTTGCTGGTGCCGGATCGGTCAAGTCATCCGCAGGTACGTAAACGGCCTGAACAGATGTAATAGAACCTTTCTTGGTAGAAGCAATACGTTCCTGCAAGCGCCCCATCTCTTCAGCCAGGTTAGGCTGATAACCAACAGCAGAAGGCATACGACCCAGCAGTGCAGATACTTCAACACCAGCAAGAGAGTAACGGTAGATGTTATCAATGAAGATCAGAACATCACGGCCTTCATCACGGAAATACTCAGCCATAGTCAAACCAGTCAACGCAACACGCAGACGGTTGCCTGGAGGTTCGTTCATCTGACCATAAACAAGTGCAACTTTATCCAGTACGTTGGACTCTTTCATTTCATAATAGAAATCGTTTCCTTCACGCGTACGTTCACCAACACCAGCAAACACAGACAGACCACCATGTGCTTTTGCGATATTATTGATGAATTCCATCATGTTTACAGTTTTACCAACACCGGCACCACCGAACAGGCCTACTTTACCACCCTTGGCGATTGGTGCGATCAAATCGATCACCTTGATACCTGTTTCCAGAATATCGGAAGCTGGAGACAACTCATCAAAGGCAGGAGCTGCACGATGGATACCCCAACGTGTTTCAGACTTAACTTCTTCACCTTCGAAATCAATGCCTTCGCCCAGTACGTTCATGATACGTCCGAGTGTTGCTTCACCAACAGGCACCTGAATGGCTGCGCCGGTATCATCGACTGGCATGCCGCGTTTCAGACCGTCAGTACTGCCCATTGCAATAGCACGAACTGTGTTATTACCAACATGCTGTTGAACTTCGAGTGTCAACTTTGGATCAGTCATTTTCAATGCATTGTAGATGCTTGGCAACTCTCCTGCATTGAAACGAATGTCCACAACCGGACCGATCACTTGAATAATGTTACCTGTACTCATGTTATGACCTCACTTAATATCTTTAAACGTATTAACCAGCCGCAGCTGCACCGGCACAAATTTCAGCCAGCTCCTGCGTAATGGCGGCCTGACGGGCCTTGTTATATGTGATGCTAAGATCTTTAACAATATCCTTAGCATTATCTGTAGCAGCTTTCATCGCTACCATACGAGCAGATTGTTCACACGCCTTGTTTTCCAACATTGCCTGATAAACCAAAGACTCAACGTAACGACGCAGAATACCTTCAAGCACTATCTTCGCTTCAGGTTCGTATAGGTAATCCCAATAACCCGACTCGCTGTTTTCTTCAGGCAGAGGACAAGGAATCAACTGCATCGTCGTTGGTTTCTGAGTCATGGTATTTACAAACTCAGAGTAAACCAAATGCACTTCGTCGATACCACCATCTTTAAACTTTTCGATAGCCAGTGTAATGACACCTAAAATATCAGCCAACTCTGGAGAATCCGGAATATTTTCAGCCATACCTTCAATATCTGCACCAATACGACGCATGAATGAACCAGCACGGCGACCAATGGTAAACACTTCAACATCAGCACTCTGTGCTTTCATCAAGCCCAGTGCAGCTTTCAGTGCATTGGTATTCAGACCACCACACAAACCCTTATCGGTAGTGATGACAATCAGACCAACTTTTTTCACCTCTTCGCGCTCAACCAAAAAAGAGTGTTGAAATTCCGGGTGTGCACCCATTAGGTGTCCAACCACACGTCTGATGCCTTCAGCGTAAGCGCGCGCTTCAATCACGCGACCCTGAGCTTTGCGCATCTTCGATGCGGCAACCATTTCCATCGCCTTGGTAATTTTACCAGTGTTCTGGATAGCCTTAATTTGGGTGCGTATTTCCTTAGCAGATGCCATAACTAATTCCTAATCAGTATGTGCCAGTCGATTTGAAGTCTGCAATAGCATTTTGCAAACCCTCTTCAACTTTCTCGTTCAATGCAGGTGCTGCATTCAAACCTTCAATCAACGATGCATGAGATGATTTCAAATATGCCAGATATGCTTTTTCAAACGCTACAACCTTATTGGCATCAACATCATCCAGATCACCATTGTTCAGGGCGTACAGGATTGCAGTCATTTCAGCTACAGACTGTGGAGCATTTTCATCCTGTTTAAGCACTTCAACGCCACGTTTACCACGTTCAATCTGTTGACGTGTAGCGGCATCCAGATCAGATGCAAACTGTGCAAATGCAGCCAATTCACGATATTGAGCCAGATCAAGACGTAAGCCCCCACCAACTTTTTTCATCGCTTTAGTCTGAGCAGCACCACCAACACGGGATACAGAGAGACCAGCATTAATTGCCGGACGCTGACCTGAGTTGAACATTGCAGTTTCAAGGAAAATCTGACCGTCAGTAATAGAGATTACGTTGGTAGGTACGAATGCAGATACATCGCCTTCCTGCGTTTCAATAATTGGCAGCGCAGTCAATGAACCAGTTTTACCAGTCACTTCACCATTGGTGAACTTTTCAACATATGTTTCATCAACACGGGATGCACGTTCCAGCAAACGGGAGTGCAGGTAGAACACATCACCAGGATACGCTTCACGACCCGGAGGACGACGAAGAATCAACGAAACCTGACGATAAGCCCAAGCCTGTTTAGTCAGATCATCATAAACAATCAGTGCATCTTCACCACGATCACGGAAGTACTCACCCATAGTGCAACCAGCATACGGTGCGATGTACTGCAGTGCAGCTGACTCAGAAGCAGATGCAGCCACGACAATGGTATTTTCCAATGCGCCATGTTCACTCAATGTGCGAACAACTGTTGCCACTGTTGAAGCCTTCTGACCGACAGCCACATAAACACAGGTAACACCTGTATCTTTCTGACTGATGATAGAATCGATTGCGATTGCAGTTTTACCAGTCTGTCTATCACCGATAATCAATTCACGCTGCCCGCGACCAACAGGAACCATGGCATCGATGGATTTAATACCAGTCTGCAAAGGTTGATCAACTGATTTACGCTCAATTACACCAGGTGCAATTTTTTCAACCGCGTCAGTCTGTGTAGTTTTGATTGGACCTTTGCCATCAATTGGCTGTCCCAATGCATTCACTACACGACCTTTAAGTTCAGGGCCTACAGGCACTTCAAAGATTCGACCGGTGCACTTGACTTCATCACCTTCAGACAAGGTAGTGAACTCACCGAAAATCACAGCGCCAACGCTGTCTTCTTCAAGGTTAAGCACCATGGCAGAAATACCGCCGGGCATTTCAAGCATTTCGCCAGCCATTGCACCGGATAGACCGTGGATAAGCGCTACGCCATCACCAACGGAAACAATGCGGCCGACATTGGCATCAGCAGCACTGACTTCAAAGCCTTTGATCTTGTCTTTAATGATTGAACTAATTTCTGTGGTATCGAGCTTCATGTCAGTTTTCCTCTAATACTCAGTCTGTTACTTAAGAAGCCAGGACACGGTGTAGGCCGGCCAACTTCGTACGTAACGAATAATCTATTTTGCGGTCACCAATCTGGACAACCATGCCACCAATGATATTTTTATCTTCAGTAACGTTTACACGCACGGTTTTACCCGTTGAGTTTTCCAACGCTTTGGTTAACTTGGTCTTGGTGTAATCATCCAACGTAGCCGCAACGGTTACTTCAGCATCAATTTCACTTTCAGACAAGCGAACCATCTCTTCAACAAGCGCTGAAATCTCAGGTAGCAAGATGAGCTTATCTCGCTCTGCCAGCACAGCTAACAACCGTTCAACTTCTGATGCCAAATCTGCGCCAGCTGCTGCAGCTATAATATCCTGTTTCAATGAAGCAGGATATTCTGGTGAAGCAACCACTTCAGACACTTCATCAAGAGCCACGACTGCAGCTGCCTTAGCAAGGTCTTCCCGTAGACTCACGCCTTCACCAATCAATTCAAACAGAGCGACTGCGTAACGACGGGATATTTGTGTGGTACTCATGCGTTACCAAAACCCTTATTGACAATACCTTCTATCAACGTGGAGTGGCGCGAAGCATCAAGTTCAGCTTCAACAACCTGTTCAGCGGCAAGCATCGCAATATCAGCAACTTCCGAACGCAGTGTCTGCCTGGCGCGATTAAGCTCAGCACCAACTTCTTCACGAGCAGAATCAATAATTGATTCAGCTTCGTTACGCGCTCTGGTTACTGACTCTTCACCAAGCTCTGCAGCGCGCTTTTCAGCAGCAGCGATAATCTCTACAGCTTTAGAACGTGCTTCGTTCAATTGTTCAGCAATTTCTTCCTGAGCTTTTGCAAACGCTTCTTTACCAGCATCTGCAGCAGCCAAACCTTCAGCAATCTTGTTAGAGCGTGCTTCCATCAACTCGGCCATTGGGCCGTAAAGGTACTTCCTCATCAGGAACACCAAAGTCAGGAAAACAACAATCTGACCAATAAATGTCAGGTCTAAACTCATATGAACTCCTCTTTAATCATTTAATTCTTTCAGCAGTTCTTTTTTAACTCATTAGCCCAGGAACGGGTTAGCGAACAAGAACCACAGAGCGAATGCCATAATGATGAAAGGGAAAGATTCCATCAGACCAGCGAAGATAAACATGTTAAACATCAACTGTGGGCGCATTTCCGGCTGACGAGAAATACCCTCTAGTGCTTTTG
>CAYZJL010000157.1:2650-4829 GCA_964478615.1 uncultured Zetaproteobacteria bacterium | reverse complement strand
AAATGCACGCGAAGTGGGATTGCAATTCATCCACTCAGACTTTTGCAAGTGGCTCCTTTGAGATTACATTTCGTGTGCAATCATGATGACTAATCAAAAAGGCTTTACCCTACTGGAACTTCTGGTGGTTCTTGTGATAGTTGCAATGACTGCTTCATTTGCAGGGCCAAATATCTGGAAATCCTATGTTAAATCCAATGAGCGCTCCACTATATATGCCTTTGCCGATGCCTTGAGAGAATTGCGTCAAGAAGCTTTTCATCAGGGGAAATCAGTGCGTTTACCCGCCTCGGTTGAAGAATCAGCCATCAATCATGATATTTTTCCTGTACTGCCTGATGGTTGGGTGTTGGAGAAATCCACAGAGTTACGCTTTTTGCCGAGTGGTGTCACCAATGGTGCTGCATTTTATCTGCATTCGCCTGTGGGTAATCGATGGGAATTGAAACTGGCTCCGCTGGATGGGAAGCTCGGGATGAGCCGGTTATGAATGAACTGCCTATGAATGATGAAATGAATAAAGATAATCATGAATCCGGTTTTACGTTAATTGAGGTGTTAGTCGCTTCGGCCATTATCATGGCTTCGATTGGTGTGTTGATGCAGTTGTTTGCTTCCGGGCTTGATCGAACACAGCGTGCTGGGAAGATGGCGCACCTGTTAACGGCGCAACGCGTTATCGTGCATGAGTTAGAGGTGACTAATCCAGCAATACAAAAAAGTGGTAAAGGTGTCGCTGAAGGGCTTTCATACCATTGGAAAGCCTCTGTATCCGAACCCATGAGGTATGTTTATGATGCTGATGGGGAGCATTACCGTCAGGTGGGTCTTTTTGAAATTCAGGTGACAGTGATGTCTGTGTCCGGAAAAAGCAGAGTCTTTTTTTTTGATCAAATCGGCTGGAAAAATAGTTTATGAGGAAATCCGAAAAAGGATTTACGCTTATAGAGATGCTGGTCGCGATGGCGATTTTTGCCACCCTTATCGTAGTGCTTATGATGGGTTATCGTCAGGGCTTGATGATGTGGGATAAAGGGCAGCATATGTCGAGAGCGTGGCTTGACATGGAGTTTCGTTATGGCCTGCTGGATACGATGTTTGCACAGGCTGTGGTTGCTAATGATGAATTCGCAAAAGGGCAAGTGGCGCCATATTTTATTGGGGATAGTACAAGCCTTAAATTGATATCTGCGGCGCCAATCATGGATAATGTTGGTCGGGTTAGGCCTGTGCAGTTGCAATTGTTAAAGCAGTCAGGTGGATTGGTGGCATTGCGATACAAGGAGGGTTTGCTCTATTCTGATCAGCGCAGAGGGATTCGCTGGAGTGATCAATGGGTTGTATTGCTTGAGGGTTTGAGCGATGCTTCTTTTGCGTATGAAGCACCTGAAAATCCAATGCCTGATGAGATTGCTCGGTTGAATTTAAACCAGCAGGATGTTATCATGTATCGTGAGCAACCGGAGTGGCTTGGTTCTTATAACACGCACGATATGTTGCTGTATCCTCGGCGAATTTCTTTCCAGTTTACTGATGCAAACAGTGAAAAGCATAAATGGGTTTTCAGATCCCCCGACATCGCTGATGCCTGGACAATGGAGGAGTAGTTTTTTGCATCGTTTGAATTCACAGCAGGGTTTTGTGTTGCCGATGACATTGATCATACTGGCATTGTTAACCACGCTTTCAATGGGCTTGAGTCAAATGGCACGCCAGGCGATGTCTGATGCAGGGCAGCGTTACCGGTTGTTGGAAACTGAACTGGCAATGAAAAGTGCTTCGCAACGGGCTCTGTATTATCTGCTTGTTGGTGTGCCTAAGGTGCGAACATTTGCTATCGATGATATGGAGTTAGCTGTTGATGGGCAGTGGCTGACTTGGGGGGATGTGGACATTTCAATCCAGGATGGGGCAGGTTTGATGGGGTTAGCGATCTATAATCAGCAATATTTTGAGCGCTTGCTTCTAACTGTAATGGATCAATCTGGCGCACAGGCTGTAGCTGCTCGACTTGCTGATTGGGTTGATGGTGATAGCTTTACTCGTCTGGCAGGCATGGAGGCAGGTGACTACTTGAAAGCATCATTGCCAATGATGCCGCGAGATGGAGATTTTCGCAGTTTGGATGGGTTGCTTGAGTTGCCAGGGATAACTTCGGAGCTATTTAATGGGGATAGTG
>CAYZJL010000157.1:0-2550 GCA_964478615.1 uncultured Zetaproteobacteria bacterium | reverse complement strand
TTAATGGGGATAGTGGTTCATTTGCTTTGCGGGATCTGCTGCTGGTTGGTGGTGAGGGGTATTTTAATCCAGCCACTGCACCGGAAATATTAATTGGCCCAATGATGGGTGGGGCAGACCCGAAGGGGAAAAAAATAATTTCTTTAAGGGAGAGAGGTGACTGGACCACGATGAAAATGATGTCTCCATACCGTGCAGGGTTTGAAATTGAATATAGACCAGGTTATACATTCATTTTGCGTTTTCATAGTGGTGGGATGACTGGACGTGCGATGTATCGCCTTTCTCCAGCAAAAACCGTGCCTTACCGTCTTATTATGTGGCAGTATCCGGATTATGTCCGTGGATAGTGCGTCATCATTGTTTAATTTTTCTCGCTTTCAACCCGGGCAATGGTTGCTTATGTGCCCGAAAGATCAATCCATTGATTTTTCTCTATATGGTGCGGGAGGCTGGAAAACTATCGCTTCTTCGGCGCTTCCGGAGTCATCTCGTTTTTCCCGGCATGTGCTATTGCTGCCTGATCAGCAGTGTGCATTTCGCACGCGTAGTTTTCCTTTTGATCTGCTTGCTAGCGGTGATTTGGATGAAGCGGTTTCTCTTGATATAGAGCTCTGGAGCCCATTTAAAGAGCAGTGCGACAGCCTCTATTTTGCTCAGGTAGATGGGGCTTGTTGGCATGTTTCTGTCTGGATATGGCCGGAAAAGTTAACAGAAAAACTTATGGCGAAATTACCTGAAGGTTTTGTGTGTACGCATGTGTTACCTGAATTGGCATGGTCATCGGCATGCCTCAGGAGCACATCGCCAGCCCTTCTGATTCAAACTTCGCAAGAAGATCAATATTATGCACTTGTCTCTACTGATGGCATTCCCGTAGCGATGGCTGGAGTGAGCGGAGAGGTTGAAGCAAGGCGTTATTGCAGAGCTTATTGCAGTGATGTGGATGATACTTCGATATTTACTACAGGTGGGCAGGTTCCATTTTATTGCGCTGAGCAGGCACAACCATTGAAGCTGGATCTTCCAAGGGCAGAATTGCTTGCTCGTGCTCGTTTGCCTGGTGTGATGGATTGGACTGATCCGCTCTCATGGAAAAGGCCAATACTTACCCTGCTTATGATAGCCATGCTTTGGCTTATGGGAGATGCGGTTGCATTGCATTTACGCACTGCATCAATAGAAAAGGAGCTTGTTGGTGCCAGGGCTGCTGCGAGCCAGGTGCTGGATGAACGTGATAAAGTGACATCCATTCAAGAGCGTTTGTTGCAAAGGTACTCTTTTCAGCGTCAGCAGGCCAAACCTGAGCTGCTTATATCGCGTTTGACTGAGGTGATTCCCAAGGGTATCTGGCTAAACATGATTCAGATGAAGGGGCGAATGGTTGATCTTAGTGGTAAGGGTAAGGATGTTGCCAGGCTTACTGTGCTGCTGGAATCCGTTGAGGGTGTTGAGAAGGTGTTCCTCGTTGGTGATATTCGGCCTGATGCCCGTACAGGGTTGGAAATATTCCAGGTGCGCTTGCAACTTGAAAATGGAGACACAAGGTGAAGGAGCAATTGACGCTTTATTGGCGACAACTGGCAGCGATGCCGGGTAGTGACAGC
This sequence comes from uncultured Zetaproteobacteria bacterium, assembly GCA_964478615.1. Lineage (GTDB taxonomy): Bacteria > Pseudomonadota > Zetaproteobacteria > Mariprofundales > Mariprofundaceae > Mariprofundus. The sequence continues at coordinate 943 of CAYZJL010000157.1, read as the reverse complement.
CCGTTGCTGCGCTGGGGTATGCTGCTTGCGGCAGTGATCATGTTTTGGGCGCTTGTTTTTGAGCCATATCAGGCTTGGAGTGAGATGCGTAAGGATATGCTGCAATCGCAACTGCATAAGGTTGAGCGCTTGCATGGCTTGCAGGCATCAGCTGCTGCATGGACACAAGCAAGACAGGATTATAGTGCAGTATTTGAAGCAACCCAGCCTCTTTTTTTTCAAGCGGCAAGTTATGCCATGTCACAGTCTGACTTGTCATCTTATTTATTAGATATGGCAGTGGCTTCTCACCTGAAACTGGATAGCCAGCGTTTGTTGGATATGGAGCCTGTTGAATCCATGGGCGAGCAGGTGGCTGTGTATCTACGTATGCGCGGTGATCTTGCTAATATGCTGACTTTTGTAGATGCTGTTGCGCGGGGTAGCAAGCTTGTGTTGCTGGATGATCTGTATATTGGTGTTGATCCGCATGGACGGGCAACCATGCTGTTCAAGGCTTATTCTTTCAGGCCGTTGGCGGTTGATTCATGAATCGTATGCATGGTTATTTTATCTTGCCACTATTGATCCTTCTGTTGCCATTTTTGACATGGATGGAGCTATCCCCTGAGCAAAGCAGGGTTGCGATTTCGCCTCCTGCGTTACCACAGGCAGTTGTTTTAGAGACGGATGGCTTATTGCAATCCATGTTGGCAAAGAATTTATGGGATAAAGAGCGTGGTGGACTTGTTTTAGGAGGGGCAGCTTCTGTTGATTCAGGTGACAAGGCAGATATTACATGTAAGTTGAAAGGTATTTCATATGGTCAGATGCAGGCACCGCAGGCGATGTTTTCGTGTGCAGGCAAATTAACGTTGTTAAAAGAAGGCTCGGAATTAGCGAATCAAAGTGTGCTTAGGGAAATTCATGTTGATCATGTTGTGCTGGAAATGATGGGTAAAAG
>CAYZJL010000156.1:0-4869 GCA_964478615.1 uncultured Zetaproteobacteria bacterium | reverse complement strand
AACACCGGTCGGGCCGGAGAACTGACCGGGTTCTTTGCCTTTACCGCCCCATGCGCCGATAAAGCGGCCAGCATGATCAAAATGCTGGATGCGATTGTTGTAAAAATCAGCCACAAACAGGCTGCCATCCGACCAGACCGCAAGACCGGAAGCCACGCGAAAACGGCCACCCCACAAACCCATACCGCCAATGCTGCGAATAAAATCGCCTTTGGAGTTAAATGCTTGTACGCGGTTATTGTAGGCATCGGACACATAGACTTGATCATCCGATCCAATGGCAATGCGGGATGGGTAATAAAATTCACCTTCGTGATCATCTGAAATAAGAAAATTTAGCGCAGAACGCACGACATTAACCTTTCCCTGTTTGCCCCATGTGCTGATAAAACGGCCATCCGGCGAGAATATCTGAATACGATGATGATATTGATCCACCACATAGACCAGCCCGGCTGCATTCACGGCCACATCCACCGGCGATTCAAATTCACCCGGCTCATCGCCTGCCCTACCCCATGCAGCGATGAGTTGTCCCTTGGCATCAAAATGAAAAATGCGATCCAGATCGTAATCGCTCACCCACACCGTGCCATCCGGGCCAATGCCGATACCACCCGGTTTTTCAAACAGCTTTTGTCCGAAGGCCAAAATAAAACCGCCATCCGCAGTGAATTTCTGCACCCGTTTATTGCGCACATCGGTAACATAAACAAAACCGTCCGCATCCACCGCCACATCAAACGGTTCGTTGAACTGGCCGGGTTCATCACTGCCCTGCCCGCCCCAGACCTGCACATCGGCAGGACTGCCAGTGCAGCCAGCCAGTAGAAGGACAAGGAGAATACCAATCCATTTCAAGTCAGCATCCAGGACAACCAACCAGCCCGAACACAGTTCAGAATAAACAACGAATTAATTGTGATTGGTATATTGAGATAATCAGTTTAGCGCCTGTTTAAGCTCCGGAAGATGTCTCTCGACGACCTCCCAGACCAGACTTTCATCAACGCCACCCAGATAATCGTGCACAAGAATATTACGCATCCCCGCCATATTTTTCCATGGCACAGCAGGTTCTTTGTTTTTGGCTGCTTCGCTTAAACGCTGGCTGGATTCAGCCAGTGTCTGGAGGTTTCGGATTACGGCATCCTGAATCAGGCCGGAGTGAAGAAAAGCATCATGACCACCCTTTGAGTATTCCCGAATACGGGCAATACATTCAAGCATGTGTTCAAGCAACGCTCTATCCGCACTATCCCCAGCTTTCATAGTGGAAGCGCCTCCCTCAACACCTGTTCGCGCATGGCCGGATGCAGTGCCCTTTCAGAAACCACATCAACGGACCTTCCAAGCAATTCCTGCGCATCCATCACCAATCCCCCCAAGTCCAACAGACTTGTACCGGGTAATGGCTGTACCAGCAGATCCACATCGCTGGACACATCAGCCGTATCACGTGCCATAGAACCAAATACGCGCACATTTGTGACGCCATGTTTTTTGGCAATAGCAAGAATAGCCTCACGACGCTGTTCAATCAGTTTGTTCATGTTTTACCTCCGATATCCACAGCTGTCACAATCATCGCAACAGTAACTGTGAGTGACTCGAACCCACATCCAATCATAAGATTGCCATCATTTCATGCAGCATACCGCAACCCATGCATTGGAATATTGGCTAATCCTTGAAGATAACAACCTTGTGCCGACTGACCTTGAATGGCATATTTGAATGTTCTTTGGTCATTTCGCTTCCGCATACATGACATTTCATCGGGTTCTCCTTGTCTTCAGTTAGCTTGTGCCGGTGACTTCCTGAATGAGAGAAATATCTTTACGCAACAGCTCATTGACCAGATAGTGTATCTCAACATTCCGGACTTTTGCTTTCTCCGCGAACCATGACTCGATATCCTGATCAAGATAGACAGGAATATTCATTTTTGCTTCAGGATGAAAAAAACGCCCACGTTCAGCTTTGGAAAAATCATATTCTTTTTTCATCATGCCTCCTTATACTGTTTCTGTTCATGGCGCGTTGCACGCCTTGCCGAGATGATACGGATGGTAATTTGTTTTTCATGGTGCAGTATAAAAGTATGCACCACCAAACGCACTAATATGCTTTCGTATTACCCAACGTAATCCATCGTTCTTCGCTTTCATCCGCCTCGTCCAGGATGCTAAGGTGCAACGGATCAGAAAATATCTCAGCCGCATCTTCAAAACTGACACCATGTTTTTTCAGATTGCTGGCTGCTTTTTCCGGATCCCATTCAAAATGGTAGTTCATTGATGACCCCCTGCATCTTGACGTGATATCTGCATGGATTCTATTTCGTAGAAATCCCGTTCATTCGTATCATCAATGCCGCATAAAAACAGATATTGCGACCAGCTCAGTTTGTTTTCTTTTTCTGCTTCAATCTCATAAAACAGGCGTTCGTTGCGATTTTTTACGGTCATCAACGTCCGGTAATGAGCCCAGCCAAGCTTTGGAGAAAAACCGGAAATGCCTTCCGTTCTTTCGACAGCAAACATCATTTTCTGCAAAATGCCACGTTGCGTGTGGCATTTTTCATCGTTGCCCAATTCGCCACATTCAAGGTGGCGAATTTCAGGCACCTGTATTCTTCTCAGGCCTCAGTAAGGAATTGAATCGCATTCATTGCATCTTCAAATTGCCCCGAAAGCTCAGGCTGATCTGCGAAATGATAGGAAACAAACCGGGCACCTTCGTGTTCTTTCCGATTGAAGAAATAGCACGCATTATTTACAGACTGTGGTGAAGGGCCAACCAGAACCAGTGGTAAAAGCTTCAGAGCGCTATCCTGGTCACCATTGGTAATGTAAAGGCTGTCGACATCAAGCCAAATTGCCATAGGGCGGGATTCTTTTAAAAACTCACTATTGCTTCCCTTGAGTTTTGCAATTTCATTCTCAAAAACACCTTTGCGAGGTCGGCAGTGGAGCGCACTGACGAGAGAGGCATTTTCCCAGAGGCCTGCCATTGCCTCTCGGATATTTTCTACTTCGCCAAGAAGCTGTTGGTTTCTGAGCCTTGCCTCCTCTTGGCCGACCACCCCCCCATGACCACTCCAATCATTTCGCATCTTATTTGTCGTCCCGAGAGCCATGGCGATTCCTTTGCTACTCAGGGTTGTTGGCAATAATAAACTGTTGTCGGCGAATATCGTTGCGCAAAGTTCTCGATCATTCTTGGCATCATCCAACTTTTTTCCACTTTCTTGGAGTAATAGTCGCGTTTGCTTACCAAGGAACTCCACAACAAACTTCCATGTCCCAAAAGTAGCCCGTTGAAAACTCAGATTTTGCTTTTTCATCGACTCAACCAGCTTTTCTCTATGTGGGCCGTAGAAGGCTTTATTTGAACTAAAAGCACTAAGTAGGATCACACTCACAAACTCAGCAGTAGCTTCAAAGAAGTGAAGTAGGTGCTCATGCTTCGTCTTATAATCATCGCTTGGAGTTGCCTGCCATGCACGAAGAATCGAAGCCAAGGGGAACGGCAGTGTTTCAAACCATTGGTCCAATCCAACGATAGCTTGCTCCTTCATGTCGGCTGATAACCTGCTGGAAAACTCGCCCAGTCGATCACTAACCTCTGTAGCCGCTCTTGGTCGCCGCCAAAGGTCTCGTCTATACTCTGCAAGTTCATTCTGGAGACTTCGAAGTGTATTTTCCTCAGCAGCTATACGCCCCTCAATCTCAATTAACCGTTGCTGCGTTGCGAGATCTGGGACAAAAACTTTTAGATTCATCAAAGATGTTTTGTTCAGCTTGGGTATCGTTGCTCCTGTTTTCACCCCGTCTCGAATCTTTCGTCCAAGTTCGGAATTTAAAAATTGGGCGACGAATTGTGCATGTGACGATAAAGGGTCAATAACAACTTGCGCATAGTTCTGCGGCTTCAGCGTAAGTTCATCAATTGAATCGATGACGTCGCTCTGGCCTATCATCGGAACGAACACAGTGTTAACGGCGTTAGGGAATGAAAACTCATTTCCGTATCGCCCAAGATTTATTGTTGTAGCCAAATTTCCAAGTTTTACTGCTGGGAATCCAAAATGCTTGCTGGCACCTTCAAAATATTCGCTAGCCTTCAGGCTGTCGATACTCCTGAATTCGCAAGGATCGATATATCGCCCAAGCTCAACGGCACCGCCTTCTTTTTTATTGTGAAAGTTGGTGAGTATCTGCTGATCAGTTTTTTCATCATTAGCTAACTGAGCAACAAACATGCGTTCTATTTGCTTCTTTCTTACTACAATCAGATAAGTCGAAATTGATGTGTATGGCGCAAAAGAACCAGCTGGCAATGCAAATGCGGCTTCAACTCCAAATCCAAGTTCGGAGAAGTGGTTCAATACCGACCTGCTGGAGAAGAAGAAAGATGGTGAAACAACGAAAATACCCATACCGCCATCATTCAAGTGAGAAGTAGCAGCAGCTAGAATCAGATTTCCTAGATCATCACGAAGTTCGATACTGTTGCCACTCACTGACTCCATTACAAGCGGTTCCCTTGAACGAACTCCAAAAGGAAGATTGCTAACCACAACGTCAAGAGGCATGGTAATATCTTCAAGTAATTGAAGTGATTGGCCAAGATGCCAGTCAGCTATAGGAAAAAACACTTTCGCCAATTCAGTTTCTGAAGCATTTAGGCCAAAGGCAAAGCATTGCTTGGCTCCTGTTGCCTTCTGTGCAATCGCGAGAACTTCCCCCAAGCCAGCCCAAGGGTCGCACACAATTTTGGCAGGCCGGTTTTCTAGCAAGCTCGATATTAATGAGCGAATAACTGGAGGGGTGTAAAGATGCCCGGCATTTCTACCGAAGAAAT
>CAYZJL010000155.1:0-4880 GCA_964478615.1 uncultured Zetaproteobacteria bacterium | reverse complement strand
GGATTAGGTGCCTCAGCAGCAATAATGCCCGGCTCTGTAATACCCAGATAGAGTCCATCCTGAATACGCTGTTTGGCATGGCCTATGGTAGCGCCTTTCATAGGCCCCTTCATCGCCCCCGGGCCGCATCCGGTACAAACATCCAGCCCGCGTAATCCCATCTCATAACCGACAAGTTTGGTGTAATCATATTCATTGCGACTGATCGCATGGCCACCCCAGCACACCACCAGATTGGGGTCACGCACCAGATCGAGCACACGGGCATTACGCAGAATATAAAACACCGCATTGGTGATGCCTTCTGAACTGCTTAAATTAATATTGGGATTATTGATCACGTCATCATAGGTAAAGACAATATCCCTGAGTACTGAAAAGAGATGTTCGTGGATACCCTTAATCATCACCCCATCCACAAAGGCACTGGCAGGTGCATTGATCAGCTCAAGTTTAATGCCTCGCTCAACCTGACGCACATAGATTTCAAAGTCTTTGTAACGCTCCAGCAGGATGCGCCCATCATCCAGATCCGCATCACAATTAAGTACAGCTAAAGAGCAACCTCTGAAGACATGATAAAGCCCCCCAGAGCTGGTATTTAATAACTGACCGACCTCAAGCTTAGAAAGTAATTCCAGCCGATCATCGGGAGCAATAATCGTATCTATGACCTCATAGTGCATCGCAACTCCTTCAAGCATTATGTTATATTCGCTTACAAACTTTAATGATCGATTGCATTGTTCCACAGGCAGGTAATCTAAACGCCATCAGAGTGATGATTATATCATTGCAGTAGTTAGTGTTGCAGTCCGTGATGTACTGACCGTGACGTTACTGACCGTGTGGCGCAAGCCCATCAGGGGTGGGAGCACTCTGTTGGCCTTCAATCACCACGTCACTGTTTTGAACTATCGGTTCTTCTGAAACAGGCCAGATGAACCAGATCGCAGCTGCAATTGCCAGCATAGACGCGATGATAATTTTACCATATCCATCATCCTTTTCAGCTTCAGGAGCCGGATCTTCAAATGCATGCAAATCCGATTCGGGCTCTTCCATGCCGTGCTCTCCGCCCGACTCATAGTCAGACATATCGTTTTCAACATTAAACTGCGTCATATCTGCCAACTGATCAATTTCGGTAGCCATATCACCTTCAATGCTCCCTTCTGCTTCAAGGTGGGACAGGCTTCCTTCTGCTTCAGGGGCTGCCTCATGCACATCAGGGTCCAGATGTGACATCCCCATATGATTAATGTCCTTGCCTTTAGATGCATAGAGCAATGGATCATCCGTTTCATTATTGTTTTCAAATGCTTCTGCACTGCTATTCCGGGAAAAATCGTTTTTATCGTTCATATCACCTCTCTCAAAGAACAGCATATCTCGGCTCAATCGTACAACGAAGTTGCTATACTTCTGCTCACATGCAGCCATACTATAAATATATTTTTGATTCTGACCAGATCATCAATCAATGCATTGAAACCCTACGGAGGGCTGATGGAGTACAGTTACCTGAATGACACCCTGGTTATCCTGACTGCAGCAGTTGCAGTGGTCTTTCTTGTGCTCCGCATCGGACTGCCTCCACTGGTTGCTTATTTGGCTGTTGGAGTACTGGTGGGGCCATATACACTGGGGCTGGTAGGTGATATCGAACATATCAGAACCTTCGCCGAATTCGGTGTGGTCTTTTTACTATTCACCATTGGTCTGGAATTTTCTGCCACAGTACTGACGCGCATGAAAGCTACCGTATTAGGCCTTGGTAGTGCACAGGTACTGTTAACGGCTGCGCTCACCACCACTGCAGCGACCTTGCTGGGCCTGTCACTGCAGAGTGCTCTGGTTATCGGTGCAGTGGTTGCCATGTCCTCCACCGCACTGGTCACCAAACAACTGGCTGACCAGGTAGAGCTGCATACCCGTCATGGCCGTAACAGTGTTGGTATTCTCCTGTTCCAGGATTTGATGGTCGTACCATTCCTGATTCTGGTTTCTATGCTGAGCGGCAACAGAGAGGAGGTTTCAACGCATATTGTGCTTACTGCTCTTGGCCAAGGTGTACTTGTCATTATACTTATCTTCGCATTTGGCCACTGGGTGCTCAGCCCACTATTTCGGGCCGTCGCACGTTTTCGTTCAGCAGAACTGTTTACGCTAACCGTCTTGTTGCTTGTACTCTGTTCCGCCTGGCTTACCAACCAGATCGGATTAACCTTTGCACTGGGCGCTTTTCTCGCCGGCATGATGCTCAGCGAAACGGAATTCAGGCACCAGGTTGCATCTGATATTCGTCCGTTCAGAGATGTGTTACTTGGCCTGTTTTTTGTCACCATCGGCATGATGCTGGAAGTGTCAGTATTGCCAGAAATCTGGCCAACAGTCTTGCTCATGCTGCTTGCATTGATACTGATAAAATTTCTACTGGTAGCAGCATTCTGCCTGTTAGCTGGGTGGAACAGTGCTGTATCGATGCGTACCGGCCTTATTCTGGCCCACGGCGGCGAATTTGGATTTGCGATCCTTATTCTGGCCATGGAAGGTGATATCCTAAGTCAGATGGAAGGGCAAATCCTGTTGGCCACCATGTTAATCAGCATGGCTCTGGCCCCTATCATTATCCGTTATAATGCTAAAATAACTACGCTATTGATTCCCAAGCAAGTGCAAAAGAGTCGACAGGAGATCAAGTCAAATATTATGACCAATGCATGTCAGCTCAATCAACATGTGATTATCTGTGGTTATGGACGCATAGGCCGGCACAGTATGGACTATTTATCCAAGCAGCATATTCCATGCATGGCCATTGACCTGGATTCTGAGCGTGTACAAAATGGCATAGCGAGCAACAAACCGGTCTCCTATGGCGATGCCAGCAGCCTGGAGCTATTGCATGCCTGTGGCCTGTCCCGAGCATCAGCGCTGGTGATCAGCATGATTGATTTCAACACGGCCATGAAAATCATCTCTCGTGTACGATCTATTGATGCTGAGCTACCCATTATTGTCAGAACCCGAAAAGAGATTCACCTCTATCAATTCTATCAAGCCGGAGCCACCGAAGTGATTGCCGATACCTTTGGCAGTGATCAGATGATCAATAACGAAACCCTGAACCGCATAGGTCTGAAACACGTATCTACGAAACAGTCGTCTACATAGCCCCATCAGCTGATAACAACTGACAGGTGTAAAACAACAACGCTTATCTATTGAGCTATGATATGAGAGCCTCTATTCGTTGATATGACTTACTTCCAGGTCATCCCTGATCGTTTCCAGCCTCTTTTTGCCTATGCCCTTTACCTTCATCAACGCATCAACAGAGCTGAACAGCCCATGTGCACTGCGATAATCTATAATCGCTGCAGCAGTTTTAGGGCCTATGCCAGATAGTGTCTGCAACTGCGCTACCGTAGCCGTATTCACATTGATGTGACCACTTGCATTAGCTGCCCCAGTAGCCATGAGCAGCGCCATGCATAATGCGATGAATAAATATTTTATTTTCATAACCAACCCCTCTGTTTATTAGCGTGCACTGGATGATATTTTCCACACAGCACTATTTATCAGTATAGCCAATAAAAACCGCTACTGGGTAATAAAAACAGATGCATCATCTGCCTCTGCTTTCCTAAATCTGAATAGTCATTAGGGTTCACAGCAAGAGGGTATGCATATAGATGGAATTGAAAAAACTTGGTTTAGACCGTTGGTTTAAAGAGCATGTACATAAGCAGTGTGGCCCACAGCAAAGCATTGCTCGTGTGGTAGCGATCGATCGCGGTCGTATTCTGGTGCATGATGGTCATGATGAACTTTCTGCGGAACTATTGGGTAAGTTTTTTTACAAAGCTGAATCGGCCGGTAAATTCCCCTGTGTTGGTGACTGGGTCTGTCTGCAACATCATGCTCCTGATCATGACCATAACAATCAATTCGCCAGCATTCATAGCATATTACCACGCAAAACCCTGCTCAAACGCAAAACCGTAGGATATGATGAAGAGTTTCAGATGCTGGCATCGAATATTGATGTCGCATTCATTGTCATGTCATGCCATTACGACTTTCATGTCTCCAAGCTCGAACGTTTCCTGGTCATGATTCATGAAGCGCATATCGAACCTGTATTGCTGTTTACCAAAACAGATCTGATCACGCCTGAAGCCTTGCAGAGTTTGAAGGATGATATTCGTGATGCAGGCATCCAGATAAAAATTCTAGCCATCAGCAATCAGACTGGAGACGGTCTGAATCAGCTTAGAGACAGCATTAAGCCCACAAAGACCTACTGCCTGCTTGGCTCTTCCGGTGTCGGAAAAAGCACCTTGATGAACCAACTCATTGGCGAAAATGCTTTTGAAACACAAGAAGTGAGTGCGTCAGGTCAGGGCCGTCACACCACTGTGCGTCGTCATTTGATTATGCTCAAACAGGGGGGCATGGTAGTGGATATGCCCGGCATGCGTGAACTGGCTGTGGCTGAAGTGAAAGATGGTATCGAGAATAGTTTTGAAGATATTATGGAACTGGCACAAGGCTGTCGTTTTTCCAATTGCAGCCATAACAATGAGCCGGATTGCGCTATTCAGGCGGCTCTGGCCAATCATAAACTCAATCGTGATCACTATAAAAATTATCTGAAAATCCAAAAAGAGTCTCGCCACCATAAAAAGCAAAATGCCTATGTAGCTAAACGCCGCAAGGCCAAAAATGCCAGCCGCGTTGCACCAACAAAAACCAAACAGCGCAAAATACGACTCACTGATGATCAAGAAGGTATGGATGAATCTATCTAACCTGTACTCTTGAGTAACAAAATGGTGAGTTTACCATTTCGTTACTCAATCGTTGGGTGT